>NZ_JBQTHF010000057.1:0-37689 GCF_052390155.1 Actinokineospora sp.
TTCCGGTGGTGTCGAATGTGACCGGTCGGTTGGCGTCGGCTGGTGAGCTTGGGTCGGCCGAGTACTGGGTTCGGCATGTGCGGGAGACGGTGCGGTTCGGTGATGGTGTTTCCGCGTTGCACGAGGCCGGGGCCAGTGTGTTCGTCGAACTGGGGCCGGATGGGGTGCTCTCGTCGATGGCGGCGGAGTCGTTGCCTGCGGAGGCGGTGGTGGTTCCGTTGCTGCGCAAGGACCGTGGCGAGGAAACGACTGCGGTGATCGCGTTGGCCCGGTTGCATGTGGCGGGTGTTCGGGTGGATTGGGCGCCGGTGTTCGCCGGCACCGGGGCTCGCCGGGTGGATGTGCCGACCTACGCCTTCCAGCGCCAGTTGTACTGGCCGAGTGGCTGGCTCGCCGCAGCGAATGATGTTGCCGCTTCGGGGATGGACGTGGCCGGGCATCCGCTGCTGGGTGCCGCGGTAGAGCTTGCCGGCGGCGACGAGGTGTTGTTCACGAGCAGGTTGTCGGTGCAGTCGCACCCTTGGCTAGCTGACCACCAGGTGTTCGGACGCACGGTGGTGCCGGGCACGGCCCTGCTGGAACTGGCTGTGCGGGCGGGTGACGAGGTCGGCTGTGACGTGGTCGAGGAGCTGACCCTGGCCGCGCCGTTGGTGTTGCCGGAGCAGGGAAGCGTGCAGGTGCAGTTGCGGGTCGGTGCGTCGGACGATGCTGGGCGGCGGGTGCTGGCGGTGCATTCGCGGCCCGCGGGCGTCACGGATGGGCCGTGGACTCAGCACGCGTCCGGTGTGCTCGCCACGGGGCTGGGCGCGGCGGCGGACTTCGACGCCACGGCCTGGCCGCCCGCTGACGCGGAACCGTTGCCCGTTGAGGACTGCTACACCCGGTTCCCCGCTCTCGGGTTCGACTACGGGCCGACGTTCCAGGGGTTGCGGGCGGCCTGGCGACGCGGCGACGACGTGTTCGCCGAGGTGGCGCTGCCCGACGACGTCTCCGGGCAGGGATTCGGCCTGCACCCCGCGCTGCTCGACGCGGCCCTGCACGCCACGATCCTCGCGGGCATGACCGACGCCGACGAACCGGGCGGCAGCGTCGGACTCCCGTTCTCCTGGGAAGGCGTGACACTGCGCGCGGCCGGGGCGTCGACCATCCGAGTGCGACTGTCCATAACAGACCAAGGCAGGACCGCGATCGCCGTGGCGGACACGTCCGGCGCCCCAGTGGCCTCCGTCGCGGCGCTGCTGGTGCGGTCGGTGTCGGTCGACCAACTCGGCGCGGCGACGCCGATCGAGCAGGACGCACTGTTCCACCTGGACTGGACCCGGGCCGCCGTACCCACCGCTGGGCCGGTCTCCGTGGCCTTCGTCGGCGCGGACGTGACCCGCCTCGACCTGGACGACGCCGTACCCGATGTCGTGCTGGTCGAGTTCGGGGCCGAGGGAGCCGACCCGGCGGCCGCCGCGCACACGGCCACGACACGCGCGTTGGCGCTGATGCAGCAGTGGTTGACCGAGCCCCGGTTCGGCGACTCCCGCCTGGTGTTCGCGACCCGGGGCGCGGTGTCCGGTGTGGACCTCGCGGCGGCGGCGGTGTGGGGCCTGGTGCGCTCGGCGCAGAGCGAGCACACGGACCGGTTCGTCCTGCTCGACACCGAAGCCACCGACCTGACACCCGAATTGGTCGGGCAGGTGATCGCCACGGGTGAGCCGCAGGTGCTGGTCCGGGCGGGCACGCTGCTGGCCGCGAGGCTGGCGCGGGTGACGCCCCCCGCCGACGCGCCCGAGGCGACCTGGGGCGAGGACGCGGTCCTGGTCACGGGCGGCACGAGCGGGCTGGGTGCGCTGGTGGCCCGCCATCTCGTTGCCGAGCACGGTGTTCGCGAGCTGCTGCTGGTGAGCAGGCGCGGGTCGGCGGCCGACGGCGTGGCCGACCTGGTCGCCGAGTTGGCCGAACTCGGTGCGGACGCCCACATCGCGGCCTGCGATGTGGCGGACCGGGACGCGGTGGCCGGGCTGCTGGCCGGGCACCGCGTCTCGGCCGTGGTGCACGCGGCGGGCGTGCTGGACGACGGGGTGATCGAATCCCTGACGCCGCAGCGGTTGGCCGCCGTCCTGCGGTCCAAAGTGGACGCCGCGTGGAACCTGCACGAGCTGGTGGGCGAGGTGTCCGCGTTCGTGCTGTTCTCTTCCGTGGCAGGTGTGTTCGGCGCGGCGGGCCAGGGCAACTACGCCGCGGGCAACGCCTTCCTGGACGCGCTGGCCGAGCGCAGGCGCGCGGCCGGGCTGCCCGCGGTGTCGATGGCGTGGGGCCCCTGGGGTCAGGGGGTCGGGATGACCGACGCGCTGGCCGAGGCGGACCTGCGCAGGCTGTCCCGGGCGGGCACGCCGCCGCTGTCGCCCGCGCAGGGCCTCGCCCTGTTCGACGCCGCGCTGACCGGTGCCGCCGCGGTGGTCCCGGTGCGCCTGGATCTGCCGGTCCTGCGTGGACACGGCGAGGTGTCACCCGTGCTGCGCGGGCTGGTCCGCACCCCGGCGCGCCGCCAGGCCGCGGCGGAGGACGCCGCGAACCTGCTGCGCAAGCTGGCCGGACTCGGGCCCGAGGAAGGCGCCGCAGCCCTGCTCGACCTGGTCTGCGAGCAGGTCGCCGCCGTGCTCGGCCACGCCGACGCGGCCGATATCGAGCCTGCCAAACAGTTCCAGGATCTCGGGTTCGACTCGCTGACCGCGGTGGAGTTCCGCAACCGGATGAACATCGTGACCGGTCTGCGGTTGCCCGCCACGCTGCTTTTCGACCACCCGACGCCCGCCGCGCTGGTGGCCTACTTGCGCGACGAACTGGTGTCCGAAGAGGACGGAGCGGACGCCGGGCTGCTGGCCATGCTGGACACCCTGGAGAAGGCCATCGGCGGCGCCGAGGTCGACGACACGGTGTACAAGCAGGTGGCGGGCAGGCTGGAGGTGCTGCGGGCGAAGTGGGCGACCACCCGCGACGACGCCGCCGCCGCGGCCGAGTTCGACTTCGACACCGCGTCCGACGACGAGCTGTTCTCCCGCCTCGACGACGAACTCGGCCTCGACTGACCCGCCGGAAGGAGTCCCCACCCCGTCGCCCGATCGGCCAAACTGGCTAAGGACCGGGGGACCACCTAGACCAGTAGGTGGTTTCATGTGGACATGACTGAGGCAACTCGGACCCGAGCGACCCCGGCCCCGACGCCGCGCCTTCGCCCGCCGCACAACCAGGTCGAACCCCGCGCGGTCGGCTGGTGGGCCACGCAGTCGGCGCTGGCGTTCGGCGGGCTGGCGATTCCCCTGCTGATCGTCGGGCTGACCCTGCCGCCCACCAGGCCGTGGGTGTTCATCGGTGCCGCTCTCGCCGTGGTCGTCGGGCTGGTGGATGCCCTTGTGGTGTCCCGGATCCGCTACCGGGTGCACCGCTGGGAGGTCACCGACGACGCCGTCTACGTGCGCCGGGGCTGGTTCTGGCAGGAATGGCGGGTCGCGCCGATGTCCCGCATCCAGACCGTCGACACCATCCGCGGCCCGCTGGAGCAGGCCTTTCGGCTCGCCACGGTCACCGTCACCACCGCGTCCGCCAAGGGCGCCCTCAAGATCCAGGGTCTGGACCACGAGCAGGCCGAGGAATTGGTCGAACGGCTGACCGAGGCCACCCAGGCCACGCCCGGGGACGCGACGTGACCGCGGAAGCCGGGCAGTGGCAGCGCTACGACCGGCGGACCCTCTGGCTCACCGCGCTGTACCTGGTCGGGTTCGTCGTGCTCGCCGGGACCCCGACGACGATCGCCCTGCTGTACACCGATCTCCCCGGCTGGATGCTGGCGCTCATCGTCGGCGGCGGCGCGGTGGTGCTGATCGGCGGCGGCGTGCTGATCGACCTCGTGCGCTGGTGGTACGCCGAGTACCGGCTCACCGACCAGCGGGTGGAGTACCGGTTCACGCTGCTGTTCCGCACGCACAAGTCCGTCCCGCGCGACCGCGTGCGCACGGTGGACACCAACGCGACCATCGCGCACCGGGTGCTCGGCCTGGTCCGGGTGAAGATCGGTACCGGGCAGCAGAACATGGCGGGCGAGGTCATCACCCTCGACCCGGTTTCCCGTGCCACCGCGGAGAAGCTGCGCACCGCGCTGCTGCACCGCGACGCGACCGACGAGGATGACGAGCAGACGCTGGCGTCGATGCGCTGGTCCTGGCTGCGCTACGCCCCGATCTCGGTCACCACCCCGATCCTGGGCGCCGCGGCCTTCGGCGCCGCGCTGCAGATCGCCGACTGGTTCAACCTGCAGGGTGCCGCGATCGACTTCGTCCGAGGCATCTTCCGCGACCTGCCGCTGCCGCAACTGCTCGGCCTGCTGGTCGCGGTGGGCCTGCTGCTCGGCGTGATCGGGTCGCTGGGGCTGTGGGTCGAACTGTGGTGGTCCTACCGCCTCACCCGCGAGTCCGGCACGCTGCTCGTGCGCCGCGGCCTGCTCACCACGCGCTCGCTGAGCGTGGAGGAGCGCAGGCTGCGCGGCGTGGAACTGGTGGAACCGCTCGGCGCCCGGCTCTCCGGCGCGGCCAGGGTGGACGCCGTGGCCAGCGGTCTGCGCACACGGATCGAGGAGGAGCGCAACGACCCGCGCACGCTGCTGCCGGTCGCGCCCCGGGCGGTCGCGCACGCGGTCGCCGCGGCCATCCTGCGCGAGGACATCACGCCCACCGAGTCGGTTCGGCTCGTCGCCCACCCGCGCGTCGCGCGCAGGCGCAGGCTGGTGTGGGCCGTGTCGGCGGTGGCGGGCGGCTCGGGGCTGCTGGCACTGCTCGGCGTGCTGCTGACCGACGTGCTGCTGCACCTGGCCTGGATCTCCGCGGCCGTGGGGCTGCCGATCGCCGTCGCGCTCGCGCTCGACGCCTACCGCAACCTCGGCCACGGCATCACCGGTCGGTACCTGGTGGCCCGGCGCGGTTCCGTGCGCCGCAGCACCGTCGCCCTCGTCCGCGACGGTGTGATCGGCTGGACGGTGACCAGTTCCCCGATGCAGCGCCGCGCCGGCCTGGTCACGCTGGCCGCCACTAGCGCCGCGGGCACAGGTGCCTACCTCATCCCGGACGTCGACGAAGGCGAGGGACTCGCCTTCGCCGACACCGCGGTCCCCGATGTGCTGGCGCAGTTCCTGGTCTACGACGACGCGGGGGTCAGTTCGCCCGCTGGTACTCCTCCCACGTCACCTTCGTGACCGCGGGGCCGTCGTCGGGGGCGCGGTTGGCCAGGCCGTTGTAGCCGAGGTAGTAGTCGCCGGACTGGTGGTAGGCGCCGGTCGACTGGTCGGGGTCGGCGAGCGCGATGGCGTGGATGTGGTAGCCCCAGTCGCCCTGGGCGGGGGTGCGGACCCAGGCGGCGAAGCCGACCTGGCGCAGCGCGCGGGCGGCGTTGGTGCGGGTGGTGCTCGACATGCCCGACACCGAGATGTCGAGGGCGCCGCCGCCGTCGTGGGTACCCGCGGACGCCGGGGTGCCGCCTGCGTTGTAGGAGCCCTGGGTGACGCCGAACGACGTGCCGAAGCGGCGTTCGGCCTCGACGAGCATCGCCTTGGTGCGGGTGTTCATCAGCTTGCCGTGGTAGGTGACCTTGCTGCCCGCGGACACCAGTTTCACCACGGTGTAGCGCTGCTCGCCGAGGGTGCGCAGCGAGGTCGGGCCCGGCAGCCCGGAGGCGTCGATGCCGGTGTAGCCGAGGGAGCGCTGGTAGGCGGCGTAGGCGTCGATGGTCCGGGTGCCGAAGTGGCCGTCGGCGTAGGAACTCGCGAGCAGCCCCTTGGCCGCCAGCGCCTGCTCCACGAGCAGCACGCTCGGCTTGCTGCCCGGGGTGATCGCGCTGTCGGCGCGGCGCGGGTCGATCTGGGCGGCCTTGAGCACCGCCTCCATGTCGACGGTCGGCAGCGCCTGGACCTCCGCCGCGGCGGGGAACCCGATCAGGACGGTGAGGACTGCCAGGAGCGCGATGACGATTCGGCTGACGGGTTTGCGCATGACGCCTCCCTGTGGACGGATGCGCCAGTCAACCGCGGCGACAACCAACCTGACTAGGGCACATCAGGTGAATTTGGGACGGAGATCAGCCGGGCCGGGGGTGCGCGGCGAAGAACCGCCACAGCGCGTCGGTCGCGGCGAACTCGGTCGACGGCGCGTCGAGCCCGAGTACCCGGCGGGCCACCGGGTTGTCCTGGCCGCCCGGCCACTGGTGGCTCGCACCCTCGATGACGACCAGGTCGACCGACCGTCCGTCGGCGCAGGCCGCGCTCGACGTGGTGATCGCGCCCGCGGTGTCGACCACCGGTTCGGCGCACCGGCCAACCGCGCGCCACCCGGCGACCACCTCGGGCACGGGTGGGCCGTCGATCCGGGCGACACCCTCGCCCACGCCGCCGTCGAACCGGACGTTGCGGTCGGCGGAGCCGTGCACAGCCAGCACCGACACCGGCGCCGGGTCGCGGCACTCGCCGAGGCGGGTCGCGGCGACCGGGCCGATCGCGGCGAACACGTCGGTGTCGCAGGCGAGCCGGTAGGCCAGCATGCCGCCGTTGGAGATGCCGGTGGCGTAGATCCGCGCCCGGTCGACCGGCACCGCGGCAGCCACCTGGTCGACCACGGCGGTGACGAACGCGACGTCGTCGGTGCCGTCGCGGCCGGGTGAGCCGCAGCAGCCGCCGCCGACCGACCAGGCTCGATCGCGGCCCTCGGGGTAGACGGCCAGGAAGCCCGCCGCGTCCGCGCGCTCGTCCCAGCCGGTCGAGCGCGCGACCTGGTCGGGGTCGCCGAACCCGCCGTGCAGCACCACGACCAGCGGCGCCGGGTCGGCGAGTCCGGCGGGCCGGTGAATCCGAAAGGACCGGTCGGCGCCCAGCTCACGGGTCGAGGTGCCGACCGGAATCCCGTCCGCGGTAATGGAAGTAGTGCACCCGGCGAGCAGGAGCGCGGCCAGCGCCGCGGCGATTGTCCGCACGCGTCGAGCCTAATGACCCCGGCCCGCGGCGGAAACCGCCCTTACCGAACCCGAACAGTCCACTGCGGACACCCCGGCTACCGGCGCAGGCTCCAGCGGCGGTTGCCGTTGCGGCTACTCGCGCCGATGCCCGCGAGGTGTAAGGCCAGGCACAGCAGCCCGGCGGTCACCACCGTGCTGACGCCGATTCCCAGCGCGGCGTCGGCCAGATCCATGATGATGGCGATGGCGAAGAGGACAGCGGCGACGATGGCGAGCATGGGGTTCCTCCCGGACGAAGGGGTGTCATCCGGGGAATACCCCGTGCGGGCCGGAGTGAAGCCCCGGACGTGCGCCAGGATGACCTCGGCGCCGCCGGGACTCGCTGTCCCGTTGGCCACGCGTGCGGTTCGCAGCGACCGTCCGAGCGCCGGCCGACGCGCCCCTGCTCGAACCGCTGACCCCGCTGGTCTGCTTCGGCAGACAGGTCCCACCGTTCGGATCTTGACTTCGCGGTCGGCTCTGCTCTTGCCTGAGAGCAGGCGCTCGGGGGTCGGGAGGACGCGGTGACGGTCGTCGGGAAGCTGTCCGCACTGGTGTCCGCGGCGGCGGTCGCGCTGCTCGGGTGGGCGGTGCCCGTCCAGGCCGACGCGGCGCCGGACGCGGGCGGCTACCTCGGCGCCGTCACGCTGGTCACCGGAGACCGCGTGACGCTCCGGCAGGTGGGGCGACGGCTGGTCCCGGCGGTCGAGCCGGGCCCCGGCCGCGGCCACCTCCAGTTCGCCACCGCGGGACGCGGCGCCGAGCTGCTGGTCGTGCCCGCCGACGCGTGGACGCGGGTCCAGGCGGGCCAGGTCGATCGGCGCCTGTTCGACGTCGCCGGGCTGATCCGCGCGGGCTACGGCGACGAGGACAGCGCGGACCTGCCGCTGATCGTGCCCGCGGGCACCGTCGCCGCGTCCGGGCCCGATCTGTCCACAATGGACTTGCGGGCCACCCGGCTGCCGAAGGCCGACGCCGTCGACTTCTGGAACACCGTGCGGGGCAAGGGAATGCTCACCCAGGGCGCCGACCGGATCTGGCTCGACGGCCTGCGCACACCGAGCCTCGATGTCAGCGTTCGCCAGATCGGCGCCCCGATCGCCTGGGAGAGCGGCTATACCGGCGCGGGCGTCAAGGTCGCGGTGCTCGACACCGGCGCCGACACGACCCATCCCGACCTGCGCGGCCGGGTGGCCGCGGCGCGCGACTTCGTCGGCGACCCGACCTCGGTGGACGAGGACGGGCACGGCACCCACGTCGCGTCCACCATCGCCGGGTCCGGCCGGGCGTCGGACGGCAAGTACGCGGGCGTGGCGCCCGGCGCGCGGCTGCTGATCGGCAAGGTGTGCGGGCGGCGGGGCTGCCCGGAGTCGGCGATCCTCGCGGGGATGGCGTGGGCGGTCCAGTCGGGCGCGAAGGTGGTCAACCTGAGCCTCGGCGGCCCTGACACCGATGCGGACGACCTGCTCGAAACCGCCGTCGACCAGCTCAGCGCCGCGCACGGCACGCTGTTCGTGGTCGCCGCGGGCAACGACGGCGGCTACGGCGCGGAGACGGTGTCCTCCCCGGCCAGCGCCGACGCCGCGCTCGCGGTGGGGGCCGTGGACCGCGACGACGCGCTCGCGCGCTTCTCCGCCCGCGGGCCGCGCGTGCGCGACGCCGCGCTCAAGCCCGAGATCGTGGCGCCCGGGGTCGACATCACCGCCGCGCGGTCGCGGTTCTCCGACCGCGGCAAGCGGGGCGAGAAGTACACCAAGCTCAGCGGCACGTCGATGGCCACGCCGCACGTCGCGGGGGCGGCGGCGATCCTCGCCCAGCGCCACCCCGACTGGACCGGACACCAGCTCAAGGCCGGGCTGATGGCCTCGGCCGCGCCGATCGCCGACGCGGGTGGCTACGAGCAGGGCGCGGGCCGGGTCGACGTCGCCCGGGCGGTAGTCCAAACCGGATACGCCGAGCCCGCCGCGGTGTCGATGGGCAGGCAGTCCTGGCCGCACGACGACGACCCGCTGCGCACCGAAACCGTGTCCTACCACAACACCGGCGACGCGCCCCTGACGCTTCGGCTGTCCCTCACCACCGCCGGACCGGACCGGGAACCCGCGCCGGAGGGCATGTTCCGTCTGTCCGCCACCGAGATCGTGGTCCCGCCGCACGGGCGGGCGGGCGTCGAGGTCACGGTGGACACGAGTGTTCCCGCGGCCGAGGGCGCGTTCAGCGCGCGCGTCCTCGCCGAGAGCGGCGCGGTGCGGATGACCACCCCGATCGCCGTGGACCGGGAACCGGAGAGCTACGACCTGACGCTGCGCACCGTCGACGGCAACGGCGAACTGACCGACTACGCCTTCGCGCTGGTGTTCGGCGTGGACCTCGACCGCTACCGCCCGGTCGCCACCGTCGGCGGCGCCGGCACCGTGCGGGTCCGCAAGGGGCGCTACCACGTCGACGCCGTCATCGGCACGCTGCGCCCGGACGGCGTGAGTGCCAACTCGCACAAGGTGGTCCACCCGACCGTCGACGTCGCCGCCGACACCACGGTCGTGCTCGACGCCGCGGCCGCGCGGCCGATCACGGTGGCCTTCGGCCGCCCGGGCGTGCTGCCCAAGGCGGTCGGCGCGGGCTACGGCCGGACCACCGCGAGCGGCACCCTGTTCACCGGCGTGCTGGGCGACACCTTCGAGCGGATCTTCATCGGGCAGGTCGGTGATCCGCTGCCGGAGGAGGAGTTCGTCGCCGACATCGGCGGTGTGTGGGCCGTTCCCGACCGCCACGGCGACTTCACCGCGGCCCCGGTGACCTACAACCTGGCCTGGTTCGACTACGGCGGGCTGCCCGCCGGGTTCGCCAGGACCGTCGCGGACGCCGACCTCGCCGAGGTCGCCACCACCTACCGGGAGCAGACGAATCGCCGTGGTGGCACCAAGTTGTGGATCGCCAGGGAACCGCGGTTCGACACCGCGAACGGGTACGGCATCGCCCTGCGGCTGCCGCTGACCCGCACCGAGTACCACAACGTGGACGACGTGCGGTGGTCGGCGGAGTTCCAGCAGTGGCGGACGGAGCGCAAGTCCGTGCACACCGAGTCCGTGATCCGCGGCGGCGAGGTCGACCACCAGCCCGGCCAGTCCGCTGTGGAGGAGTGGAACTCGGCGGTGTTCGGCCCGGCCCTCGCGGGCGGCGACTGGGCGAGCCGGTCCCAGGACACCTTGTCCCTGGCCGTCCCGATGTACGGCGACGCGGGCGTCGGCCGGTCCGGGCAGTCCGATGTGGACTCCGCGAAGACCGTGCTGTACCGGGACGGGGTCAAGCTCGGCGAGACCGAACTGGCCGGTCAGGGGTCGTTCGAGGTGCCGCCGGAGAGCGCCAGCTACACGCTGGAGACCACCGCGCGGCGCAGCCGGGTCTCGATGTTCTCCACCGAGATCACCTGTGTGTGGACGTTCACCTCGGCGCGGCCCGAGGGCTCCCGGGCGAAGGGCGGCACGCCGCTGCCGCTGCTGGCGGTCCGGTTCGCGCCGCCCGGACTCGACGACCGCAACCGGGTCCGCGCCGAGTCGGTCCGGGTGCCCGTCACCGTGCAGCGGCTGTCCCGCGCCGCCCCGGTCTCGATCACCGAGCTGACCGTGTCCGCCTCGTACGACGACGGCCGGACCTGGCGACCGGTCCCGGTCACGCGGGCGCCCGGCGCCGACGTCGCGACGGCCGAGATCGACCACCCGCGCTCGGCCAGGTACGTGTCGCTGCGCGCCACGGCCACCGACTCCGCGGGCGACGCCGTCGAGCAGACCGTGCTGCGCGCCTACGGGGTCTAGGCCGTGTCCCGTGGATCATGGCGGCGCTATTCGCGCCCGGATGGCCCCTGGCGGCGTTGCCGCAACGCCCGAGTACAACCCGGTACGAGAGACGTCGCGGCGCCTTGCCAGGAACCACCCGGATCACGAATCCCACCACCATGATCCACGGGACACGACCTAGTCCGCGCCGGTCAGCCGGTTGTCCATTGTAGAGCGTCAAGCCCGGCAAATGTCACGAAAAGATAACAACGCCCTGTGTGGTGAACCGAACACCACCCGCAGGCTTTCTCTGTATGGGACCGAGCGTCCCCGTTCGTGGCAGCGCACCAGGGAGGACGCGACGCATGCCTGAGGAGCCGATCGAGCCGTGCCATCCGCCAGCCGACCCGGCGTGGTCGACGCCCCGGCTGGCCACACTGTCCACAGCGGACCGTCACCTGTTCCGGCTTTTCGGGCAGGGACAACGGGTTCCCGTGCCGCACGTCGGCATCCACCACGCGATCGAGGCGCGCGCCGCGGCCGACCCGGACGCCGTCGCCGCTGAACACCTTGGCACGTCGATCACCTACGGCGAGCTGGACCGGCAGGCGAACCGGCTCGCGACCCGGCTGGGCGAGTGCGGTGTGCGCCCCGGCGACAACGTCGCGCTGTTCGTCCAGCGCTCGATTCCCCTGCTGGTGGGCATTCTGGCCACGCTCAAGGCGGGCGCCGCCTACGTGCCGCAGGATGTCGTCGTCGCTCCCGAGGCGCAGTTGCGGCACATCATGGACGTCGCCGCCACCAAGGTGGTGCTGACGCTGTCGCACCTGTCCCACCTGGTTCCGGCTCGCACTGGCCACCTTCGCGTCGAGATCGACACCGTGATGGCCGAGCCCCGCCGGGATCTGCCCACCTACCAACCGATCCGCCCCGTCCGCCGCGACGACGGGTGCTACGTGCTGTTCACCTCGGGCACCACGGGCAGGCCCAACGGCGTGACCGTCACCCACGGCAATGTCGGCAACATCCTGCTCACCGAACCCGGCGATCTCGGTATGCGCCCCGGGCTGCGGGTCGGGCAGATCCTCAACATCTCCTTCGACATGGCCGCCTGGGAGATCCTCGGCTGCCTCGCTCACGGTGCGACACTGGTCATCCGCGGCAAGGACATCACCGAGACCGCCGCCGATGTGGACGTTCTCATTGCCACACCGACGATCCTGAGCACGATCGACCCCGGCCGGTGCGGCCGGGTGCGGGTCGTCGCGGTCGCGGGGGAGCCCTGCCCGCGACAGTTGGCCGACCGGTGGGCCCGGTTCTGCACGTTCTACAACTCCTGTGGTCCAACGGAGACGACCATCGTGAACACCATGCGGCGCCACGATCCGGCGGCCGCGCTGCTCACCATCGGCCGCCCGACGCCGAACAACACCGTGTACGTGCTCGACGAGCGCGGCCTGCCCTGCGCGCTCGGCGAGACCGGCGAGATGTGGGCGGGCGGCGACTGTGTCTCGGCGGGCTACCTGGGCAATCCAGACCTGACGGCGCAGCGCTACCAGCCCGACCCCTTCCTCGGCGGCGGGCGGCTGATGTTCCGCACCCGCGATCTCGGCCGGTGGACCCCGGACGGCGAACTCGAACACCTCGGCCGGACCGACGACCAGGTCAAGATCCGCGGCTTCCGGGTGGAACTGGACTCGGTGTCGGCGGTGCTGGAGGCCACGCACGGCTGCGCCCGCGCGGTCACGCTCAAGGTGGACGACCGCACGCTGGTGTCCTTTATGGCCCCCGCGCAGGTCGACCCGGACGCGGCCAGGGACGCCGTCGCGGCCGCGCTGCCGTACTACTGCGTGCCGTCGGCGGTGTACTCACTGGCCGCGCTTCCGTTGACCCGCAACGGAAAGGTCGACAAGGCCGCGCTGCTGCGGCTCGCCGCCGCGGGCCGGGTGGAGGTCGCGGCATGACGCTCGCCCCCGAGATCGACCGGACGGCCGCGCCCGCCGACGTCGACATCGTGCTGCCACCGCGGACTTCCTGGCCGCGCCGGGTCGGCAAGCATCCGCGTCTCATGCACTACAACCGGCTGATCGCGTTGGTGCTGCTCGCGAACGCGGGCCTGCTCTGGCACAGCCTCGGCCGGGGCGACTGGTGGTCGGCGGACGGCGTCGCGCTGGCGGCCGTGTCCAACGCGGCCCTGGCGAACTTCGCGCTCGCCATCGTGATCCGCCAGCAGTACGTGGTCAACCTGCTGTTCTGGCTCGCCACCAGGGCGCCGACGAGCTGGCCGCTGAAGGTGCGCTGGCCGCTGGCCAAGGTCTACCACTTCGGCGGTCTGCACGTCGGCGGCGCCATGGCCGGCACCCTGTGGTTCCTCGCTTCCGTTGGGGCGCAGACCTATCACGCCGCGAGAGGTCTCGATGGCGGGTCGACCGGCACGCTGGTGGTGTCCTATGTCCTCATAGGACTCCTGCTGGCGATCGTGGCGACCGCGGTCCCGCCGTTCCGCGCGCGGTTCCACGACCACTTCGAGCAGGCGCACCGGTTCGGCGGCTGGGCCGCGCTGGCGCTGTTCTGGACGCAGACCGTACTGTCCATTCGCGACCAGGGCGGGCCGCTGTTCGCCGCGCCCGCCACGTGGGTGCTCGTCGGGGTGACGGTCAGCATCGCGCTGCCGTGGCTGCGGCTGCGCAAGGTCTCGGTGCGGATCGAGCGGCCGTCGTCGCATGTGGCGTTGGCGCACTTCGACCACGGCGTCACGCCGTTCGCCGGGTCCTCGACCGCGATCAGCCGCAACCCGCTGCGGGAGTGGCATTCCTTCGCCAACGTGCCCGCGCCGGGCAGGTCGGGGTTCCGGCTGACCATCTCCCGCGCGGGCGACTGGACCGGCCGGTTCATCGACGACGCGCCGGAGAAGGTGTGGGTCAAGGGCATCACCACGGCCGGGGTGGCCAACATCGAGACGCTGTTCACCAAGGTGATCTACGTGGCCACCGGCAGCGGGATCGGGCCGTGCCTGCCGCACCTGCTGGCCGCGCGGGTGCCGTCCCGGCTGGTCTGGGCGACCCGCGCGCCGCGCACCACCTACGGCGACGAGCTGGTGGACGAGATCCTGGCCGTGCAGCCCGACGCGGTCATCTGGGACACCTCCAGCCACGGGAAGCCCGACATGGTCAAGCTCGCCTACGCCGCGTACCGTGACTTCGGCGCCGAGGCCGTGATCTGCATCTCGAACAAGAAGCTTACCTGGCAGGTGGTGCACGGCATGGAGTGCCTCGGCATTCCGGCCTACGGGGCGATCTGGGACTCCTGACACGTCCACTGTGTACTGTCCATAAGGAGACGCCGTGAACCTGAAGATCGAGCGGACCGGCCGCGTGGTCACCGTGCGGTTGCACCGGCCCGAGGTCCTCAACGCGCTCAGCACCGAACTGCTCGACGAGTTGATGACCGCGCTTCGGCCGCTGGACCGCGACCCCGACGTCGGTTGCTTCCTCATCACCGGCTCCGACCGGGCGTTCGCCGCGGGCGCGGACATCGGCGAGATGGCGCCCAAGTCCGCTGTGGACATGTTCGTCGAGGACTTCTTCGCAGGCTGGGACGAGTTCGCGGCGCTGCGCACCCCGAAGATCGCCGCCGTGGCGGGCTACGCGCTGGGCGGCGGGTGCGAGCTGGCGATGATGTGCGACTTCATCATCGCCGCCGACAACGCCAGGTTCGGGCAGCCGGAGATCAAGCTGGGCGTCATCCCCGGCATCGGCGGCACGCAGCGGCTCACCGGGCTGGTCGGCAAGGCCAAGGCGATGGATCTCATCCTCACCGGCAGGCTGATGGACGCCGAGGAGGCCGAGCGCTGCGGTCTCGTCGCCCGGGTCGTCCCGGCCGACCGGCTGCTGGCCGAGGCCACCGCGGCGGCCACAACCGTTGCCTCGTACAGCAAACCGGCCACCATGGTGGCCCGCGAGGCCGTCGACCGGGCCCTGGAGGTCGGCCTCGCCGACGGGCTGCTGTTCGAGCGGCGCACCTTCCACGCCCTGTTCGCCACCGACGACCAGACCGAGGGCATGCGCGCGTTCCTGGACAAGCGCCCGCCCCGGTTCACCGGCCGCTGACGGCGAGGGCCTTGAAGAATGTGTAGTGGAAGGTTCCGCCGTCGGCCGCGGTTCGGCGCAGGTCCGCGATTCCCTGGTCCCAGTCCGCGGGCGTGGTCAGGCCTGCGGCCAGGGCCTCGTCCCGGACCGACTCGACCATCGCGGTGAAGGTGTTGCGGGTGAAGCCCTCGACCAGCGCGGGCCGGGTCCGGTCGGCGTAGACGGTCCGGGGGCGGACCACGACGTCGCGGTACCCGGCGGCGGCGAGCAGTGGTTGCAGCCGCCGACCGAGCAGCGCGTCGCCGCCCGCGGCCGCCTGCAGCCGGACCAGGCAGTCGATCGCCGCGCGGGCGTGGGCGCTGTCCGGGTGGAAGATCGCCGAGCCGTGGTCGCCCTCGATCACGGTGATCGTGCCCCCGGGCCGCAGCACCCGCCGCAGCCCGGCCAGCGCCCGTTCGGGGTCCGCCAGGTGCTCCAGGACGAAGCACACGAACAGGTGGTCGAAGGACGCGTCGGCGAACGGCAGGTCGGCCAGGTCCGCCTGCCGCCACCGCACCTGAGCGTCCGGTGCGTGCGCCGCCACGCGGGCTTGCGCCTGCGCGAGCGAGTCGGCGGAGATGTCGACCGCGACGAGGCGCGCGTGCGGGCTGGCTGTCACCAGGTGCACCGTCTGCGCGCCGACCCCGCAACCGACCTCCAGCACCCGGCTGCCCGCCGGGAACGCCGTGCCCGCGTGCAGCAGCGTCGCGAGTGTGTCGGCCTGGTCGCTCAGCCTGCGGGCCTCGCCCGCGGAGTAGCCGTGCACGTACGCGGTGTCCATGGGGCCACCCTGCCGCCATAATGGTCTGGTGGAAAGGTCCATAGCGCCCTTTGATGACAGGTCCATAACCTTCCTGCACCTGAACGCCGCGGCCGTTGCCCCAGGCGGACTGTCCGACTGGCTGGCGCGGCAGCTCCGGCTCGCGATCTCGGCAGGCCGCCTGCCCGTGGGCGCCCGACTGCCCGCCACCCGGGTGCTGGCCGGCGAGCTGCGCGTGTCCCGCGGCGTGGTCACCGAGGCGTACCGGCGGCTGACCGAGGACGGGCACGTCGCGGGCCGCGGGCGGCGCGGCACCATCGTCGTGGCGGCTCCCGTCGTAGCCCGGCCACCCGTGCCCGCGAGTCCGCCGTCGCCCGCGGTGTTCGCCGCCGAGCCCGGTGCGGACGTCTTCGACGCGGTGCGCGCGGTCCCGGCGCGGATCGACCTGTCGCCCGGCCTGCCCGACCTGGCCGCCTTCCCGCGCACCGCGTGGCTGCGCGCCGAACGCCGGGTCGTCGCCGACCTCGCGCCAGCCGACTTCGGCTACGGCGATCCGCGGGGCGCCCCGCGGCTTCGGCTCGCCGTCGCCCACTGGCTCGCCCGCACCCGCGGGATCAGCGTCGACCCCGGCGAGGTGATCATCGTCGCGGGCGTCGCGCAGGCGCTCGGACTGTTCGCGCAAGTGTTGCGCCGCAATGGGATCTCGAAGATCGCGGTGGAGGACCCCGGCTCGCTCGGCGCCCGCCAGCACCTGCGCTATTGGCAGCTGGACACCCCGCCGATCGCCGTCGACGGCCACCTCTTGGCCGACCTCCGCGCCAGTGGCGCCGCGGCCGTCATGCTGACCCCGGCTCACCAGTTCCCCACCGGCCTCGTCCTCGACGGCGAGCGCCGCCGCGAGCTGCTGCGGTGGGCGGCCGCGGGCGGCCTGATCATCGAGGACGACTACGACGCCGAGCACCGCTACGACCGCCCGCCCGTGCCCGCCCTGTGGTCGATGCTGCCCGAGCGGGTCTGCTACGCCGGGAGCGTGTCCAAACTCCTCGCCCCCGCCCTGCGCGTGGGCTGGGTCCTCGCGCCCGCGCGGTACCGGGACGATCTCGTGGACGCCAAGCGGTTCGCGGACCTCGGCAACGCCGCCCTGCCCCAGTTGGTCCTGGCCGAGCTGATGGACTCGGGCGACCTCGAACGCCACCTGCGCTTCCTGCGCCCCCGCCACCGCCGCAGGCGCGACGCGATGATCCAGGCGATCGCCACGCACCTGCCCGGCGCGGTCGTGCACGGCGCCGCCGCCGGACTGCACCTGATGGTCACCTTCGACCCCGGTTTCGCCGACACCGACCTCGCGGCCGCCGCCCTCGCCCGCGGTGTGAAGGTGCAGCCGCTGTCCTGGCACCGTCAGCGCCCGGGCCCACCCGGCCTCGTTCTGGGCTACGCCGCGCGCACCCCCACCGACATCGCCGACGGCATCGCGATCCTCGGCAGCGTCCCGCGGTCCGGCCTGCCCGGTTGACCGGGTGCTCCCGGGTGGGCATGGTGGGCTGATGAGCGCCGACGAGGTGCGCGACGGTGTGTCGCTGACGAATCTGGACCAGCCGCTGTTCGACGGTGCCGACGCCACCAAGCGCGACCTGGTCGACTACCTCGACGCGGTGGCGGAGCGGATCATCGGCGGGTTGCGGGGCAGGCCGTTGTCGGTGGTCCGGGTGCTGCGCGGGCAGGCGCCGTTCATGCAGAAGAACGTGCCCAAGTACACCCCAGAGTGGGTGCGGACGGTGACGATGTGGGCGGAATCCTCCAAGCGCGAGGTGTCCTACGCGCTGTGTGACGACCGGCGCACCCTGCTGTGGTTCGCGAACCAGCGGGCGGTGGAGTACCACCCGACGCTGATCCACGCGGGTGCCGACGAGCCGACCCACCTCGTGCTCGACCTCGACCCGCCCGCCGAGGACGACGCGTTCGCGCTGGCTGTCGGGGCCGCGCACCTGGTCCGCCGGGCGCTGGCCGACGCGGGACTGGCGGGTGCGGTGAAGACCAGCGGGGCCAAGGGCGTGCACGTGTTCGTGCCGATCGAGGGCCACCAGCCACACGATGTCGCGGCGGCCACCCGGGCCGTCGCGGCGCGCGCCGAGCGGCTCGATCCCGTGCTCGCGACGACGGCCTACATCCGCGACGACCGCGGCGGCAAGGTGTTCCTCGACTCCACCCGGGCGGGCGGTGCGACCGTGGCCGCGGCCTACAGCCCCCGCCTGCGGCCGGGCACCCCGGTCTCGTTCCCCGTCTCCTGGGACGAGGTGGACCGGGTGAGCCCGCGCGAGTTCACCGTGCGCACCGCGGCGGCGCTGCTCGGCGAGCGCGATCCGTGGGCCGAGCACCTGCCCGCACCCCAGCGGCTCCCCGACGACCTGATCGAGGAGGGGCACACGATCCCGGTCGCCCGGGTGCAGGCGATGCACGAGGGCAAGCGCCGGGCACGCGCCAAGCGCGGCTGATCCGCGTCGATCGTCTGGGTCGTATGCGGTTCGGTGTGCTCGGCCCGGTCCGGGTCCGGGTGGACGATCGGGAGTTGAGCGGGGGCAGTGGGCGTACGCGGCTGGTGTTGGCGATGCTGCTGCTCGACGCCGGCCGGACGACGCGGGTGGACCGGCTCGTCGGCCGCGGCGGGCGCCGATCAGTTCCGCCGGAGCCGAAGGGGGACAAGGCGATGACCGAGCTGTATCCGCGGATCGAGCCGCACGAGCACGGGCTGCTCGACGTCGGCGACGGGAACCGCGTGTACTGGGAGGTCTGCGGCAATCCCGACGGCAAGCCTGCCGTGGTCGTGCACGGCGGCCCGGGATCGGGCTGCGGGCCGGGAAATCGCGACTTCTTCGACCCGGCGCGCTATCGGCTGGTCCTGTTCGACCAGCGCGGGTGCGGCCGGAGCACGCCGCACGCGAGCGACCCCGCGACGGACATGCGGCACAACACCACCGACCACCTGATCGCCGACATGGAGCGGCTGCGCGAACACCTCGGGATCGAGCGCTGGCTGCTGTCCGGCAGTTCCTGGGGGTCCACTCTCGCGCTCGCCTACGCCGAGCGTTTTCCGCACCGGGTAAGCGAAATCGTCCTCACCGCGGTCACCACGACCCGCCGCTACGAGATCGACTGGCTCTATCGCGGCGTCGCGCGGTGGTTCCCCGCGCAGTGGGAGCGCTTCCGCGACCACCTCCCCGAGGCCGACCGCGCCGACATCGTCGCGGGTTACGCGCGGCTGATGGAGAGTCCCGACCCGGACGTGCGGGCCCGCGCCGCGATCGCCTGGTGCGCCTGGGAAGACGCGGTCGTCTCGCTGGAGCCGAACGGGCAGGCCTGCCCGTACAGCGACCGCCCGCCGGACGCCCTGCTGGCGTTGGTCCGCATCTGCGCGCACTACTTCTCCCACGGCGCGTGGCTGGACGAGGGCGCCCTGCTGCGCGACGCCGGTCGCCTGGCCGGTATCCCGGGAATCCTGCTGCACGGCCGCCTGGACCTGAGCGGACCGCTCGACACCGCGTGGGAACTGGCCCGCGCCTGGCCCGACGCGGACCTGGTCGTCGTGGACGACTCCGGGCACACCGGCAGCGACACGATGCTGGCGCGCAAGCGCGGCGCCCTGGACCGATTCGCCCGCTGACTGTCCACTGTGGTCGGTCAGCGCTGGGACTCGGCGGTCTGCCCGGCCAACATGGCCACCACGTCGTCCAGCCGCCCGGCGGTCGCGTACGCCGCGCGCTGGCGGTGGGCACCGTCGCCTGCGTGGCACAGCCAGGTCAGCGTCGAGCGGACGAACTCCAGCTCGCCGCTCGCCCGCAACTCCGCCGCGTGCCGGTCCACCAGGTCGGACACGATCTCGCGCGCCCCGCGCAGGCTGCCGGTCGCCGGGTCGGGCAGGGTTGCCGCGAACCCGTCCTTGGCCGCCCGCCACTGGGCCGCCCGGATCACCTCGGTGGGCGTGCGCGGCGCCGGTTCGCGCGCGTCGAGCGCGGCGCCCACCAGGGTGCGGACCAGCACCGCGAGCAGCGCGGCCTCCTCGACCGTGCCCGCCACGTCGGCCACTCTGACCTCCACGGTCGGCTGCGTCTCCGAGGGCCGGACGTCCCAATAGACCATCTTGCGGTCCATCGCCGCGCCGGTCAGCAGCAGCGCGGCGACGATCTCCTCGTACTGGTCGAGCGAGTCCAGGTACGGCGGCGGCCCGGCCGAGGGCCAGCGGCCCCACAGCAGGTGCCGCGCGCTGGCGTACCGGGTGTCGTGCCCGGCGAAGAACGGCGAGTTCGCGCCAAGGGCCACCAGCACGGGCAGCCACGGGCGCAGGTGGTTGGCCACGGCCAGCGCGGTCTCGCGGCCGTCGACCCCGATGTGCACGTGGCAGCCGCACGTCATGCCGCCGAAGACGAACTCGCCGACGTGCTCGGCGATCCGCTGGTACCGGGAGCCCGGCCCGATCACCGAGAAGTCCGGCTGGCTGTGCGGCACCGTGCCGGACGCGAGCAGCAGCGCCCCCCGGCGGTGCGCGCCGTCGGCCAGCTTCGCCCGCATCGCCGCCAGTTCGGCGCGCACCTGGTCAGCCGTGTGGTGGATGCCCGTGGCCGACTCCAGTTGGCAGCGCATCATCTCCGGTTTCAGGTCCGCGCCGCCGTCCGCGGTGTTCGCGAGCGCCTCCGGGCCTTGGTACACCAGTCGCCCGGCCGGGTCGACGAGGAAGAACTCCTCCTCGACGCCCATGGTCAGCCCCGGTGTCGCCAAGGGTCGCTCCTCACTGTGTCGTCCGCCCATCACCAGGTACCCGGTGGCGGCGGCTCTCACGCGGTGCGCCGGACGCCCGACGCACCGCGTGGAGTGATCACTCAGTGATGGCCCCAGCCGTAGCACTTGTGGTGGCAGATGCCGCCGGGGGTGCCGGGCGGGTCGTCCCAGTCGAAGCAGACCCACACCGGGCCCGCGGTGATCGTCACGTCGCCGACGGTCACCGACACGTCGCCGCCTTCCGGGGCGGCGTGCTTGCGGAAGACGTGGATCGGCGCCGACGTGACCGTCTCGCCGGAGGCGTCCAGCAGGTAGGAGCGGCCCTCGGTGTCGTCGGGTCCCACCGAGTCCCGCAGGAGGTAGACACCGGAGCGCGCTCCGGCGTCCTTCGACGTCGGCGCGAAGAGGACGACCCCGATCTGTGCCCCGGCCGCCAACTCGGCCGCGGTGAGGCTCTGGAGTCCGTGGACCGGCGCGAAGGCGGCCACACCGGCACTGGAGATCCCGTGCACGGTCCTACCCGCGTCGACCTTGATGCCCGCCTCGTCGGCGGCTTCGAGAACCGAGGCCCGGATCTGGTCGGCCAGGCGTTCGCCCTCCGCGCCGATCCGCTCGAACTGTCCGTTCATGGTGCGCACTCTCCTTGTCCGGTCTGTCGACCACTCGGTTGGTAGATGCCGCGCATCGGCGCGCTGATACGCCCGGCGGGCGATGCATCAGCCGGGTCTCCCTCGGCATCGATACCGTTGTGGTGACACCGCCGTTTCTCCCCGCGCCGCCCGCCGCCATCGGGCAGAATCCTGGTGTCCGGCGTCCGTACGGGTGGTGGGGTGCAGCGGTGAACAATGACAGCGGGGCGCTCCTGCAGGCGGCTCGCGCGGGCGACCAGGCGGCGTGGGCGGCGATCGTCGACCGCCACACCGGCCTGCTCTGGTCGATCGCCCGCGGCTACCGGCTCGGCATGGCCGACGGCGGCGACGCCATCCAGAACACCTGGCTGCGCCTGGCCGAGCACCTCGACCGGATCGACCAACCCGACCGGCTCGGCGGCTGGCTGGCCACCACCATGCGCCGGGAGTGCCTGCAACTGCTCCGCCGCACCGCCCGCCAGGCCGTGGCCACCGACGACGACCGGCTGGCCGAGATGCCCGACAACGCCAAGGCCCTCGACGCCGGGCTGCTGCACGACGAGGTCAGCGCCGCGCTGTGGCGCGCCGTCGGCGCCCTGTCCGACAAGTGCCAGCGGCTGCTGCGGGTGCTGATGGCCTCGCCGCCGCCCGCGTACGCCGAGGTGTCCGCGGCGCTCGACATGCCGATCGGCAGCATCGGCCCGGCGCGCCAGCGCTGTCTGGCCCACCTGCGCGCGATCGTCGCCGCCGACGAGCTGCTCGCCGACAGCGCGACGACTCTGGAGGCACCGTGACGACTCTGGAGGCACCGTGACGGCCGACGACGACCTGCTGATGGACCGGCTGCGCGGCATCGCCGCCGAGGTCGACGGCCCGCCAGAGCTGGTCCGCGAGCACGCGCTGGCCGCCTTCGGCACCCGCCACCTCGACGACGAACTCGCCCGGCTCGTGCTCGACTCGGCCGAGTCGGCCCACTCGGTGCGCGGCGGCGAGGTCCGGCTGCTGTCCTACGAGACCGACACGGTGCAGGTGGAACTCCAGGTGCAGGAGACCGGCGACACGCTGACGCTGCGGGGCATGGTCGTGGGCGGGTCCGGCGAGGTCGTGGTCGAGACCCCGGCGCGGCGGCGCACGGCACGGGTCGACCCGGACGGCTGGTTCACCGTGGCCGGACTCCGGCCGGGCCTGCACCGCATCCGCGTCCAGCCCGCCGACGCCCCGACGACCACCACCGGCTGGATCACCCTCTGACCGGTCCGTCCCCGAACAGGAGTGGCCGGAGCGCCCCGCCGCGGCCCCTGGCGGCACATACTGCGGTGGACGGCGAGCGGGCGCGCCCTTCCTCGGCGCACCAGGAGCGCACGGTGAACGCGGAGACCTCTCAGCCCGTCAACAACTCTCAGCAGGCGGATTCCGAGCCGACCGCCGCGGTGGCCGACATGCTGCGCAGGCTCGGGCTGGACGAGGGGGTCAAGGCGCGCGTGTTGGCGGACCCGCTGCTCGGGGCCGTCGGGTGGCAGGTCGCCCGCCGCTACGTCGCCGGGCAGACCATGGCGCCCGCGCTCGACCGCGTGCGGCACGTCAACGCCGCGGGCCACACCGCGACGGTCGACTTCATCGGGGAGAGCAGCCGCGACCAGGCCGTCGCCGACGCCGCCACCGCGGAGTTCCTCCGGCTGGTGCAGGCGATCCGGGACGAGCGGCTGCGCTGCTCGGTCTCGCTCGACCTGTCGCACATCGGCAGCGTCGTGGACCGGGACCTGGGTCTCGCCAACGCGGGCCGGATCGCCGCGGCGGCCTCGGCGGCGGGCATCGAGATGGTGCTCTCGATGGAGGGCGCCGACCGCGTGGAGCAGATCCTCGGCGACCACGCCGCGCTGTGCGCCCGGTTCGACAACGTGGGCGTGACCGTGCAGGCCCGCCTGCACCGCACGTTCGCCGACCTGGACGACCTGCTCGCCCGGCCCGGCCGGATCCGGCTGGTCAAGGGCGCCTACGACACCCCGCCCGACGCGGCGATCACCAGCGTGGACAAGACGCTGCCCGAGGTGTTCGACTCGCACGCCCGCAGGCTGCTGCGCAGCGGCCACCCCTGCTCGATCGCCACCCACGATCTGGTCCGGCTCGACCACGTCGACCGGCTGGTCCGGCGGGAGAACCTGGGCGGGCACCCGTACCGGATCGAGATGCTGTTCGGACTCGGCGCGGGCCGCCTCGACGGCCTGCGCGAGCGGGATCACCCCACCCAGGAGTACGTGGTCTACGGCACCGAGTGGTGGCTCTACCTGTGCAACCGCCTCGCCGAGGACCCCCGGCGCCTCTTCGACGCCGTGGCCGACCTCGTGCCCGACGTCGAGCGGTCGTAAGCGAGCCTGCGAGCGGGCCAGTGGTCACGACCGGAGATTCGCCGGGGGTCTCGGCGGCCGAGCTTCCCGCTGGACGCACCGGCGCAAGGCCCGAGTACAACCCGGTACGAGGACCTTCCACCGGCACGCCCAGCGGAAACCTCGATCCACCGATACCCCCGACGAATCTCCGGTCGCAACCACTAGCGTCGTGAGCCGTCAGTCGCGGGCGGCGGCCAGCTGGCCCAGCGCGGCCTGGACGCCCTTGGCGTCGGCGAGCACCGACACGGTGCCGCCGGTCGCCCTCGCCAGGTCGCGCAGGGCGGCCCGGTCCGGGTCCGGGCCGATCGCGATGAAGCTCACCGGCAGCGGCTTGGCCGCCCTGCTCACCTCGCGGATCACGGACTTGAGTTCGGCCAGGCTGATCGCGCTGTCGCTGCCGCCGTCGGTGATGACGACGATCTGGTTGCGCTTGGTCGCCACGTACCCGGCGGACGCCGACCGGTAGGCCGCGGCGACGCTCTCGTACACCTGGGTGGGACCGGCGGGCGCGAGGCTGTCGATGGCCGCGTGCAGGTCGTCGCGACGGTCGGCGACCGGGCCGGTGGGCACCAGTTCCTCGTACGGCCTGCCCCGGTCGAGCGCGCCCGCGAACCGCCACAGGCCGAGCGAGCCGGACACGGTGTAGTCGGCGTAGCCGTGCAGTGCCTCCTTGACCCGGTCGAGCCTGCTGCGGCCCTGGCCCGAGTCGCCGCCCATGGTGCGGGACACGTCGACCAGGACCGTGACTACGCGCCCGCCCTCGACCGCGGTGGCCCACGTGGCCGCGAGCTGCTGGGTGGTGTTCGCGTCGGCCGCCGCGGTCGCGGGCGGCACGTCGGCCCACGTCATGCCGCGCGAGTTCGCGGGCCGCTCACCGGTCGAGCCGGTGCGCAGACCCGCGCGGGCGAACTCGCGCTGTTGCGGCGCCTCCTGCAGGAACGTGCGGAACGCGTTCCCGGCCTGCACCAGCACCGGACCCGCGGCGGTCATGCTGACGAACGGGAAGTCGGCCGCCGGGCTGGGTCCGGCGGCGACGATCTCGAACAGCGGCGCCGCCGCCGCGGGCCGCCCGTCGGTGGCGAGGTTGCGGCGGTGCAGGTCGACCTCCAGCACCGGCACCGCGCTGAACGGCGCGGACTCCATCGACTCGGCGGCGCCGAGCGCGATCAGGGCCGCCCGGGTGTCGCCGGGGACGGCAGCGGGCTGCGCGTCCGCCAGCGCGGCCAAGGTGTCGACGACGTCGGGGCGGGCCAGGATCTGCGGGGTGAGCGGGCTCTGCCGCGCGACGCCCGCGAGCACCGCCTGCACCGCGAGGCCGGTCGCCGGGTTGCTCGCGGGCGAGGGCATCGCGACCGTGATCCGGCCCCAGCCCGGCCGGCCGAACCGGATCCAGCCCATCGGGTCGGCGGTGAGGACGGCGATGTCGGCCCAGGTGACCGACACGGTCGTGGTGATCGCCCGCGCCGCGGGCCCCGGTGCCGCCAGCACCACCGGGCTGCTCGCCACCGACTCCGGCGCCGTGCCCAGCAGGGCGTCGTCGGCCGCGGCGAGCCGGTCGGTCCAGAACGACGACTCCGGCAGCCACGCGTGCGGCCGGTCGCCGAGTTCGCTCTCCGACCACTCGCCGGTGAAGCCCGCGAGGGCGGGCGCGGACTCGACCGAGGTGACGGTGACCTCGACGCAGTGGTCGGCGACGATCCTGCCGTCGGCGTTCCACCGCTTGGCCGCCTCGCGCACGGGCTGCTCGACACTGGGGGAGACCCCGACCCGGAGCACCGCGTCGCCCCGCGCGCACGTGGCGGCGGGCTCGGCGGCGGTGCGGTCGACGGCGAGGTCGCGGGCCCAGGTCCAGCCGAACCAGCCCAGCACCAGCAGCGAGACCAGGCCGAGGACGACCAGCGGCCACCGTTTCCGCCGCCCGCGGCGCGCGCCGGTCGCGGTTCGCCCGCGGTGTTCCGGCATCCCGTCCCCTTTGTGCACTTCCCGGCAGCGATGCCTGTCCGCAGTGGTCGCCCGGCGACCGCACTCTATTCGGTGAATTATTCCCGTCAAGGGTCGTGACTCAGGGTGAAGCCCACCGCGGAAACGTCCAGGTGAGCGCGGTGGCCGACTAACTCCGCTCGCGCAGCGTGACCGGCGCCACAGGTGCGGTCAGCGCGCGTCGAGCAGTCGCCCGCACAGCGCGATCATCCTGGCGCGCAACGGTTCCGCGCGCCGGACGAACTCCGCCTGGGCCCGCGCGTAGTCGGCCCGCCCGCGCTCGGTCTCGATCCGCACCGGCTCGTACCCCAGCGCCGACAGGTCGTACGGACTCGCCCGCATGTCCAGCTCGCGCACGTCCGAGGCCAGCTCGAAGCAGTCGGCCACCAGCTCGGCGGGGGAGTACGGGGCGAGCTTGTAGGCCCACTTGAACAGGTCCATGGTCGCGTGCAGGCAGCCCGGCTGCTCCAGCGCGAGCTGCCCCTCGCGGCTCGGGCTCAGCGTGTTGCGCGGGCGGGCGGGCTCGGTGAAGAACCGGAACGCGTCGAAGTGGCTGCACTTGATCGTCTGCGCCTCGACCACGGCGTCCGTGCCCGCCGGGCCCAGCCGCAGCGGCCAGTCGACGTGCCGGACCTCGTCGCCGGGCTGGCGGTAGACCATCGCCCATTCGTGCAGCCCGAAGCAGCCGAGCCGCGGCGCCCGGGACGCGGTGGCGGCGAGCAGGTCGCGGACGAACCCCGCCGTGCGCGCCCGCCCCTCCGGCAGCGCCCCCAGGGTCACCCCGTCGGCGGTCTCCACGTACGCGGGCTGCCGCAGGTACTCGCGCGCCGACTCGCCCGCCAGCACCACCCCCGGGCCAGGGTGCCAGCGCTCCAGGTGCGCCGGGCGGTGCGAGTAGTAGGTGAACAGGAAGTCCAGCACCGGGTGCTTCTCGCCCCGGCCGCGCCGGTGCTGGTGCGGTTCGGTCCACACACGCACCCGGCGGACGTGTGCGGCCCGCCGGGCGTGCCAGTCCGGCTCGGCCAGCACGGACATCTCACGCACCGTTGCCGATGTGCGTCCCGTCGCGCACGGTGCCCACGTACTCCTCGACCAGGTCCTCCAGCGCCACCACACCCAGCACCGTACGGTCCGGCGCCACCGCTTTGGCGAGGTGGCTCTGCGCCCGGCGCAGCGCCGTCAGGGCCTCGTCGAGCCGCGAGTCGGCGGGCAGCTCGGGCAGCCCGCGCACCCGCGACCACGGCACCCGGGTGGCCGGGTCGGCGTCGACCTGGTCGAGCACGTCCTTGACGTGCACATACCCGTTGAGCGAGCCGTCGTCCATCTGGACCGGGAACCGGGAGAACCCGGTCTCGGCGACCGCGGACTCCACGTCGCCCACGGTCGGCGGATACGGCACCGTCTTGAGGGCGGCCAGCGGCACCAGCACCTCGGCCACCGTGCGCTCGGCCGAGGACAGCGTGTTGGTGAGCCTGCGGTGCTCGGAGTCGTCCAGCAGGCCCTCGCGGCGCGACTCGGCGATCAGGGTGGCGAGCTGGTCGGTGGTGTAGGCGCTCTCCATCTCGTCCTTGGGCTCCACTTTGACCAGCTTCAGGATCGCCGTGGACACCGCGGTGAACATGCCCAGCAGCGGCCGCACCAGCTTGCAGAAGGCGAAGTGCACCGGCACCAGCGCCATCGCGGTGCGCTCCGGGCCCGCGATGGCCAGGTTCTTCGGCACCATCTCGCCGATGACGGTGTGCAGCGTCACCACGATGCCCAGCGCGAGCGCGAACGCGAAGCCGTGCAGCACGGGCTCGGGAATGCCGAGCGTGCCGAACGGGCGCTCCAGCAGGCCCGCGATCACCGGCTCGGACAGCGCGCCCAGCCCCAGCGAGCACACCGTGATGCCGAGCTGCGCGCCCGCGATGAGCAGCGGCAGCTCCCGGCCCGCCGCGATCGTCACGATCGCCCTGGTCCGCCCCTCCCGCGCCAGCGCCTCCAGCCGGTCGCGCCGCGCGGTGATGATCGCGAACTCCGCGCAGACGAAAAAGCCGTTGCCCAGCAACAGCACCACCGTGGCCAGCAACCCCAAGAAGTCGGTCACGTCGCCCCCTCGCGGACGCCCGGTGACGCTGGTTCGCTCGCAAGCTCCGTCACGAGATCGCCTCCTGGCGCTTGGCCACCCGCAGCTCCGCGACCCGGTGGCGGTCCATCCGCATCACGGTGATCCGCCAGGTGTCGACCAGGATCTCGTCGTTGACCTCGGGGATGCGGCCGAGCCGGGTGAGCACCAGCCCCGCCACCGTCTCGTACTCCCCGCGCGGCATCCGAAACCCGGTCGCCTCGGCCAGCTCGTCGTCGCGCAGCAGGCCGGACACCATCCAGCTCTCCTTGCCCAGCGAGCGCACCGGGTTGACCTCGCCGCGGTCGTGCTCGTCGCGCACGTCGCCGACGATCTCCTCGATCAGGTCCTCCAGGGTGACCAGCCCGGCGGTGCCGCCGTACTCGTCGACCACCACCGCGACCTGCAGCCCCGAGCCGCGCAGCCGCTCCAGCAGCACGTCGCCGTCGAGGGTCTCCGGCACCGTCGGCACCGGCCGCGCCAGCGCCGCGACCCGGGTGGTGGCGCGCATCGCGGTCGGCACCGAGAACACCTGCTTGACGTGCACCACGCCGCGCACCTCGTCGAGGTCGCCGCCGTGCACGGGGAACCGGGAGAACCCGGTGGCGCGGGCCAGGTCGATGAGGTCGAGCACGGTGGCGTCCGCGCGCAGCGCCTGCACCTGCACCCGCGGGGTCATCAGCTCCTCCGCCGTCCGGTCGCCGAACCGCAGCGACCGGCTCAGCAGCGTCGCCGTACCGGTGTCGAGGGTGCCCAGCGCGGCGCTGGAGCGCACCAGGCCGCCGAGTTCCTGCGGGGAGCGCGCCGAGCGCAGCTCCTCCTGCGGCTCGACGCCCAGCCTGCGCACCACCCAGTTCGCCGAGCCGTTGAGCGCGCTGATCAGCCAGCGCAGCGCCGAGGAGAACACCGCCTGCGCCCCGGCCACCGCGCGCGCGGTGGCCAGCGGGCGGGCGATCGCCAGGTTCTTCGGCACCAGTTCGCCGAGCACCATCGACAGCGAGGTGGCCAGCAGCAGCGCGATCACCAGCGCCACGACGTTCGCGGCGGCCACCGGGATGCCGGTCAGGGTCAGCGCGGGCTCGATCAGGTTCGCGATCGCGGGCTCGGCGATGTAGCCGGTGATCAGGGTGGTGATCGTGATGCCGAGCTGCGCGCCGGAGAGCTGGAAGGACAGTGTGCGGTGCGCCTTCTGGATGGCCAGCGCGCGCCGGTCGCCGACCTCCGCCGCGTGGTGGTCGACCTGGCTGCGCTCCAGGGTGGTCAGGGCGAACTCGGCGGCCACGAACAGGGCCGTGCCGAGGGTCAGCGTCAGCACGGCCAGCAGGCCGAGAACGCTGATCAGGGGACCGGTCACCGAGCACCCCGCTCGGGTTCCGGGCCGGTATGGCCGCCGGGACTCTCTCCCGGCCCGCTACTGCGACCCGGTGATTGCGCCTTGCGCACGGAAGGGGTCACTCCTCGCCTGAGTACGGGGGAACTGACACGTGAAGCCTTGCACCAACCGGCCTAGTCTAGGGCGCTCGCCGGAGGCTCGCGGACGGGTGGTCTAGGAACCGCGGCGGTGCCGCCGGACGGTCTCCTCGACCACGTCGAGCACGGGGTCGAGGTCGTCGGCGGGCAAGCCCATCGCCAGGTGCGAGACCAGCCCCTCCAGCACCAGTTCGAGGAACGCGGTGAGCACGCTCACGTCCACGTCGTCGCGCAGGTTGCCTGCCTCGCGCTGGCGCAGCAGCCGGTTGCGGGTGGCCACGGTCAGCGGCTCGGACCGCTCGGCCCACCTGGCCCGGAACACCGGATCGGTGCGCAGCCTGCGCGAGACCTCCAGCCGGGTGCCCAGCCAGTCGGCCGGGTGGTCGCCGCCGGTCGGCGGGGCCGAGAGCAGCTCCCGCATGACCTGCACGAGGCCCTGTTCGGCGACCACCTCGGTCATCCGCGCCACGTCGTCCTCGGCGAGGGCGAGGAACAGCGACTCCTTGTCCCGGAAGTGATGGAAGATCGCCCCGCGCGACAGTCCGGTAGCCTCTTCCAACCGGCGCACCGTCGCGCCCTCGTAGCCGTGGCGCGCGAAACACGAGCGGGCCCCGTCGAGGATCTGGCGGCGGCGCGCGTCGAGATGGTCCTGGCTCACCCTGGGCACCCGACGATGGTCCCAGCCGGGCCGACAGTAAGCAATCCGTACGTACGTATTGGGTCTCGCGTGCCGCTGACCGGGTCCTTGCCGCCCGATTCGCGAGTCGTGCGGCTGTCGGTGGCCGCGTGTAGCGTCGTTTTCGCGTTCGAAGACCGCGGCTCGATACCGGTATCGGAAAAGGGGCTGATCAACCTGACCGCACTGTGTGAACCGGAGACCGCCGGGCCGGACCACCGGCGTCTGCGGGCCCGTGTGGAGGCCGAGGCGTACGTGGCGTCGGTCTGCTTCAAGCACGGCCCGCCGCGCCTGCTCGGCGTCGAGCTCGAATGGACCGTGCACCATCGCGAAGATCCCGGGCGGCGACTCGACCCCGATCACCTCACCGCCGCCCTGGGGCCGCACAGCCCCCGAACGCTGAAACCCGACAGTCCCCAACTCCCGCTTCCGGCAGGCTCGCCGCTCACTCTGGAGCCCGGCGGCCAGGTCGAGATCTCCTCGCTCCCGGCACCTGCCTTCGGTGATCTGCTCGACACCGTCATCGCCGATCAGCGCTATCTCGCCGACTTGCTCGGCCAGGGCGGACTCGTCCTCGGCCGCACCGGCATCGATCCCCACCGTTCCCCGCGCCGCGTACTCGACACCCCGCGCTACGCGGCGATGGAGCGCGCGTTCGCCCCGATCGGCCCGGACGGCATCACCATGATGTGCGCCACCGCCGGGCTGCAGGTCTGCCTCGACGTCGGTGAACCCGCCGACATCACGGCACGCTGGACCGCGGTCAGCTCCCTCGGTCCGGTGATGGTCGCCCTGTTCGGCAACTCCGCCGTGCTGGCGGGCCAGGCCACCGGCTGGGTCTCGGCGCGCACCCGCGCCGTGCTCGGCACCGATCCGGCCCGCACGCTGCCGCTGCCGGTCACCGACGACCCGGCCGCGGCGTGGGCCCGGCACGTCCTCGACGCCCCGTTGCTGTGCGTCCGCACGGGCGGCGGCTGCTGGGACGCGCCGTCCGGGGTTACCTTCGCGGACTGGATCGCGGGGGCCCTGCCCGAACCGCCCACCACCGCCGACCTCGATTACCACATCTCCACGCTGTTCCCGCCGGTCCGCCCGCACGGCTATTTCGAGGTGCGCTACCTCGACGCCCAGGACGGCTTCGCCTGGGTCACCCCCGCGGCCCTGCTGGTCGCCCTCATGGCGCAACCCGCCATGGTGGACGCCGTGGTCGCGGCCTGCGCGCCGGTCGCCGACCGGTGGCTGGCCGCGGCCCGCCACGGCGTGGCCGACGCGCCGACGGCCGCCGCCGCGCGCACCGTGCTCGACCTCGGCCTGCGCGCGGTGCCCGCGCTGGGCCTGCCCCCCGAGCCGACCGCCGTGATCATCGGCGACCTGGCCCGGCTGATCGACCGAACCGCGACGCACCGGAGGTTGTCGTGACCAGTACCGAGGACCGGCTCCGGGACCGGGTCGCCGAGCAGTTGCGCCGCTCGCGACAGCGCAGTATCGACCTCACCGAGGCCGTGGACGACGACGAGCTCGTCCGCCAGCACTCCAGGCTGATGTCGCCGCTGGTGTGGGACCTCGCCCACATCGGCAACCAGGAGGAGCTCTGGCTCGTCCGCGACGTCGGCGGCCGGGAGCCGGTGCGCAGCGACATCGACGAGCTCTACGACGCGTTCCAGCACCCGCGGGCCGACCGCCCGGCGCTGCCGCTGCTGGCGCCCACCGAGGCGCGCACCTACGTCCGCGAGGTGCGTGACAAGGTGTTCGACGTGCTGGAGCGCACGCCGCTGGAGGGCCGAAGGCTGCTCGACCAGGGCTTCGCCTTCGGCATGATCGTCCAGCACGAGCAGCAGCACGACGAGACCATGCTGGCCACCCACCAGCTCCGGGTCGGCGCGCCCGTGCTGCACGCCCCCGACCCGCCGCCCGCGATCCCGCCCGCGCGGCGGGAGGTGCTGGTGCCCGGCGGCGAGTTCAGCATGGGCACCTTGACCGAGCCGTGGGCGCTGGACAACGAGCGCCCCGCTTTCCGCACCCGCGTCGACCCGTTCTTCATCGACACGGTGCCGGTGAGCAACGGCGACTACCAGGCGTTCATCGCCGCCGACGGCTACCACGACTCGCGCTGGTGGAGCGAGGAGGGCTGGGCGCACCGGCAGCGGGCCGTGTTGGAGGCGCCGCGGTTCTGGCAGCGCGACGGCGACGGCTGGCTGCGCGCCTGCTTCGGCGTGGTGGAGCCGGTCCGGGCCGACGAGCCGGTGGTCCACGTCTGCTTCCACGAGGCCGCCGCGTACGCGAGGTGGGCGGGCAGGCGGCTGCCCACCGAACCCGAGTGGGAGAAGGCGGCCCGGTTCGACCCGGCCACCGGCCGCTCCCGCCGCTTCCCGTGGGGCGACGACGATCCGGGCCCCGAGCACGCCAACCTGGGTCAGCGGCACCTGCGGCCCGCGCCGGTCGGCTCGTATCCGGCGGGGGAGTCCCCGCTGGGCGTGCGCCAGCTCATGGGCGACGTCTGGGAGTGGGTCGACTCCGGTTTCCAGCCCTACCCGGGGTTCGCGGCGTTTCCGTACCGGGAGTACTCCGAGGTGTTCTTCGGCGGCGACTACAAGATGCTGCGCGGCGGGTCGTTCGGCACCGACGCCTCGGCCGTGCGCGGCACGTTCCGCAACTGGGACCACCCGGTCCGGCGGCAGATTTTCGCGGGCTTCCGCTGCGCCCGCGACGCCACGCCGGACGAGGCGACCTGAGGCATGTGCCGCCACCTGGGTTACCTGGGTCCCGTCGTGCCGTTGGCCGCGCTGCTGTCCGACCGGCCGCACAGCCTGCTCACCCAGACCTGGGCCCCCGCCGACATGCGCGGCGGGGGCACGGTCAACGCCGACGGCTTCGGCGTCGGCTGGTACCCCGGCGGCGCCGCGCCGCCCGTGCGCTACCGGCGCGCCGTTCCGATGTGGACGGACCAGTCGTTCGCGGCGGTCGCGGCGGCCGCGTCGAGCGGCGCGGTGCTCGCCGCCGTCCGGTCGGCCACGGTCGGCATGCCGGTCACCGAGTCCGCGTGCGCCCCGTTCGCCGAGGGGCGCTGGCTGTTCAGCCACAACGGTGTGGTGCGGGGCTGGCCGGACAGCATGGCCGGACTCGCCGCCGAACTGTCCACAGTGGACCTGATGACGCTCGACGCGCCAACCGACAGCGCGCTGCTCTGGGCGCTGGTGCGCCACCGGCTGCGCGCGGGCATGCCCGCGGCGGACGCGCTCGCCGAGGTGGTGTGCGCCGTCGGCGCGGCCGCCCCCGACTCCCGACTCAACCTCCTGCTCACCGACGGCCGCACGCTGGCCGCCACCACCTGGTGGCACTCGCTGTCGGCCCTGCGCGACGACGATCGCGTGCTGCTCGCCTCCGAGCCGTGGGCCGACGATCCACAGTGGACCGGCCTGGGCGACCGCCTGCTGGTCACCGCCGTACTCGATCCGACTCCCGACGTGCGCGTGCGCGCGCTCGTCCCCGCCATCGACCTGTCGAAAGGGACACCAGTGCGGACCGACCCGGTGTTGGAAGTGCACCTGCCCGAGGACCACGCCGCCAGATCGCTGGCCGCCGATGCCCGCCGCGGCCTCGCGGCAACGCCGAAGTCGTTGCCCCCCAAGTGGTTCTACGACGCCAGGGGCAGTGAGTTGTTCGAACAGATCACCCGGCTCCCCGAGTACTACCCGACCCGCGCGGAACGCGAGATCCTGGCCGCGCGCGCCACCGAGATCGCCACCGTGACCGGCGCGCACACCCTGGTCGAACTCGGCTCCGGGTCCTCGGAGAAGACCCGCCTGCTGCTCGACGCCCTGCGCGCGGGCGGCACGCTGGCCCAGGTCGTGGTCCTCGACGTCTCCGAGTCGGCTCTGCGGGACGCCTCGCGGGCGCTGGGCGCGGAGTACCCGCAGGCCCAGGTGACCGGTGTCGTCGGTGATTTCACGGAGCACCTGGGTCTGCTGCCCGGCGAACCCGCCCGGCTGGTCGCGTTCCTCGGCGGCACCATCGGCAACCTGCTCCCCGACGAGCGCGCCAAGTTCCTCGCGAGCGTGCGCGAGGTGCTCAAGCCGGGGGAGTGGCTGCTGCTGGGCACCGACCTGGTCAAGGACCCCGCCACCCTGATCCGCGCCTACGACGACGCCGCGGGCGTCACCGCCGAGTTCAACCGCAACGTGCTGCACGTGCTCAACCGCGAACTGGGCGCCGACTTCGCGGTCGACTCCTTCGACCACGTGTCCCACTGGAACCCGGACGCCGAATGGATCGAGATGCGCCTGCGGTCCACTGTGTCCCAACGGGTCCACATCGAAGCCCTGGTCCTCGACGTCGAGTTCGCCGCGGGCGAGGAGATGCTCACCGAGGTCTCCGCCAAGTTCCGCCGCCCCGGCGTCACCGAAGAACTCGCGGCGGCCGGGTTCGCCCTGACCCACTGGTGGACCGACGCCGAGGACCGCTTCGCCCTCTCCCTGGCCCGCGCCGACTGACGCCGTTCGCGGCCTGGGCGCCACCGCGCTCAGGCCGCGAGGAGCGATCGAGGATTCAGCCCGTCACTTCGTCGGCGATCCAGCGCACGGACTCCGGCAGCTTCGCGGTCTCCCGGAACTCGTCAAGCACACGTGCCAACACCGTGAGCGGGAGGCCACTGCCAGCGGGATACTCGACATTGTTGGTGCCATGTGTCGTCGGCGAAGCCGGATCTCCCGCTGGCCACATCTTCGCCACGTGGGAATACCCGTCGACCGGGCCCACATAGCCGACGTCGCCGCGAACCGCGACGAACAGGGGGCGCGGATGCTGCAACGGCTGCTCGATGCGGGCGTGTGGTGCTCTGGTTCACCGCTGATGAGGCCTACGGCGACAACCCGGGATTGCGGACCTGGCTGCAAGACCACGACCTGAACTACGTCATGGCCGTCTCCTGCGACGACCGGTTCACCACCCCCAGAGGCCCCGTCCGGGCCGACGAGTCGACCGCCGGCGCGCCGCGCAAAGGTTGGCAACGCCTCTCCGCCGGGGCGGGCAGCAAAGGACAACGTCTCTACGACTGGCTGCTTCTCGATCCCGGCGCCGACACCCACCTGCTGCTGATGCGCCGCTCGATCAGCAAACCCACCGAACTGGCCTACTACGTCTGCCACACCCGTTACCCAGTGCCGGTCGCCGAACTCGTCCGCGTCGCGGGATCCCGTTGGGGCGTCGAGGAAACCTTCCAGTTCGCCAAGAACGAGACCGGCCTGGACCACTACCCAGTCCGCAAATACGACGCCTGGCACCGCCACATCACCCTGTCCATGCTCGCCGCCGCGTTCCTCGCCGTCACCGCACACACCGAACGCACCCGAGATCAGCCCGCAAGGGGGCGCCAGAACCGACCCCAGCTATCTGATCCCACTGTCCTGCAACGAATCAGACGACTCTGGGCCACCCTGACCCACCCAACCCCCTCGCATCCACACCGACCACTGGTCACACTGGCGCCGACTCCACCAAACCCGAGCCCGCCGAAGCCACTACCAGCGACAACGCACCAAGCATCACACCATGCGGCTGTAGTATGCGAGGTAGGACGTTGGCGAGGTGCCTGCTGGGCAGGTCCTTTTCCAACGTCCCCCTCCCGAACCGGACTGGCCCGTTTCCGGGCATCCGGCTCTCCAGTGACTACTGCGTGAGTGTCGCGGCGGGTTGCCGGGCATGGATGGTGTCGTGGCAGGCTTGGCAGACCACGAGGGTCTTGCGTCGCCGTTTGGCCATGAGTGCCGCCCATGTGGGCTGTGGTCGTCCCGATTTGGTGAGGTCTGTCAGCTTGCGGACATGGTGAACGTGCATGTCGCCCGTTTGCTTGCAGATCTCGCAGCGTCCGGCCAGGAGTCTGCTGATCAACTCTGTGCGGCGGACGGTGTGCGGGACTGGTTGGCGGTCGGTCAGGACCGCTCGTTTCTGCCGTCGTAGCGGGATACCGCCGAACGTGGCGACCAGTGGTTTCCTGCCGTCTCGTTCGATGCTGGCCTGGAAGCATCTGCGCGGCCCATGCGGGGTGTGGACGGTGGCCGCGTGTTTGGCCGCCATCTTGGACACCGTTGAGCCGTACTTGCAGGCCAGGGTCTTGAGCATCGAGGTCAGCATGACCCAGTGCAGCCGGGTCAGCCGGTGGACGTCACCGGCCAGCAGGTAATACTGGACGAGTCCTCGATACTCGGCCCCATAGGTGCTGACGATGGTGTGTTCGTCTTCGTTGACCAGTTGGGGTCGATGCTCGGGTTTCCCGAGCCGCATGTATCGGGCGCTTTTCGCCTTGATCACCGTCGTGGGCACGCGTAGTGCGATCGTGCCGTTCACCATGCGACGGCCGCGGGTGATTTTGCGGTCGCTGTGGTGGACGGTGATCTCGTAGCCGAGGAATCGTGCCGCGCCTGTGCGGGCGTGGGTGATCAGCGTTTTTTTGTGGGACAGTTCCAGCTTGAGTTCGTCACGAAGGAACTGGGCCAGCCGTCGTTTGATCTCCTCGGCTTCGGCTTTCGGTCCGGTGAATCCGAGAAGGTGGTCGTCGGCATAACGGCAATAACGCAGCCGCCGGTAGCCCGGATCGTCCGGATTCCCGGCAGGGAGACTGCGCAGTTGCTTGCGCAGTGTTCGCACCTTGGTGCGGTCACCGTGCTTGCGGGCTTGCCTGATCGCGTCTCGCACCTGCTGATACGCAGGGTTGGTTTTCCTGCGTTTCCCTCGGTTGTATTCCGGTATCAGAACTGTCTCGACGAAGCTGTCCAACCGGTGCAGGTAGATATTGGAAAGGACAGGTGATGTCACGCCGCCCTGTGGCGCACCACTGAGAGTGGCGTTATAGACCCAGTCCTCCAAGTATCCGGCATTGAGCATGTTGCGCAACAGTCCGAGGAACCGATTATCGTGGATCTTCTCCGCCAGCGTCGAGAGCATGACCTGATGGTCAAGCGACCCGAAGCAGTCGGCGATGTCTCCTTCGATGAACCAGGTCGTCCCCGTCCAGGTGGTGGCCACCTCGCTCAACGCGGTGTGGCACCCCCGGCCGGGACGGAACCCGTGGGACCAGTCGGAAAAGCACGGCTCGTAGTATGCCTCCAGCAGGAGGCGGACCACCTCGCCCACCAGCTTGTCCGACCAGGTCGGCAGCCCTAGGGGCCTTCGTTTCCCGTGGGGTTTCGGAATGTAGACCCTGCGGGCCGGGCTGAACCGGTACCGCTCGTGGCGTAGCGCATCGACGATGCGCCCGATCTTGCCCAGCGACATGCCGTCCACGGTTTCCCCGGTGGCTCCGGGCGTCATGGCCCCCTGGTTGGAGTACAAACGCCCGTAGGCCATCAGATACAACTGCGGGTTGAATAGTTGCCGATACAGTTCGTTCAACGGCAGGCCACGCCTGCCGCGTTCACGCAGGACACCCAGCACCGTTTCGGCGCTCTGCATTTCGCATACCTCCTGGCTTTGCGGTGTCCGATCACCTGGCCCCCTTTGCCCTGTGGACGGCTTTCCCGTCCTCCTTGGTAGGGCGTTACTCCCACGACTACTACGGGGCCTCCGTCACCTTAGGGCTCGCGCCCCGTAGGTGATCCCATGTTCGTCCGCGCTGTACGTATCGAGCGTGACTTAGGCGTCCCACTCATCTCCTTTAATGTCCTCGTTGGACATCGCTCCACATTCTGAAGGTTGTGGCGGCCCCACTAACATGCCGCCACAGAGTGTGGCACCGGTTTCGGGCGTCTTTCCGGTGGACGTTACGTTGCGTCGTCTGGAGATTGGGCTTCAGGCAATCCAGCTTTCGCCATATCACGCGGGTCCCGCGACGCGACATTCCTAACGCCTGGACATGACCGTCGCTTTCCTGACATGCTCCTGTCCCCTTCACCTTTCAGATCCAGGTAAGTCATTAGACCCAGGAATGTCCCTCCAAATTCCTCCCAACTGGATCGGGGATACAGCGCGGCGCCTCATGGCGCAGCAGTGGTCGTAGGCG
>NZ_JBQTHF010000058.1:0-37537 GCF_052390155.1 Actinokineospora sp.
GGGGGGGGGGGGCGGGGGGGGGTTGTGGTGGGGGGCGCGTGGGCGGCGGGGCCATGGGGGGGGGCGCCCCCGGGCCCGGGGCCGCTTCCAGGCGCGGTGATCGAGGGCTTGACGGGTCCGGTGGAACCTGAACTGGAGGACGAGCCTGGGGTCGCACTTGTAGAGGCGGTCGAGCCGGTCGCCCCAGCCGAGCCAGTCGCCCCGGTCGAGGCGGTCCCGGTCGAGGCGGTCGAGGTGGTTGGGTGGGTCGGTTGGGTGGCGGTGGTCGTGTGGGCCGGCGGTGGGGCCGTGGTCGGGGCTCCCGCCGCGGAAGCACCGGGAGCGCCGGCAGTGGGGGCGGCGGAGATCGGGGCCGCTGCCGGTGCGGCGGTGATGGGTGCGGCCGCGACCGGCGGCACGCCGGACACCCCTGCGCCGGAGCCTGTGGTCTGGTTGGCGCCCGGCTGAGTGGCGGAATCCGTGGTGCCGGAGCCGACCTCCGTCGGGGCCGTCTGGCCCGCGGGCGCGTCCGACTGAGCCGACGCGCCCGGTGTGGTCTGGCTTCCAGGTGTGTCCGCCGGGGACGCGCCGGGTGCGGTCTGGCCCGCGGGTGCGTCCGAGGGAGGGGACACGCCGGGGGTCGGCGAGGTTGTGGTGGGGTCGGTGGAGGTTTGCGCTGGTGGGGCCGTCTCCGACCCGGCGCCGGGTCGGGTCGGGTCGCCGGAGCCGGGATCGCCTGCTGTCGGGCTGCCACCGGTCCCGGAACCTGCGCCCGGCCCGCCTCCCGCGCCTGCCACCGGGCCCGCGTCGGGGCCCGCGGTGCTGCCCGGTCCGGGCGGGGCCGTGGTGCCGGACGGCGGCGCGGTGGTGGGCGAACCGGCCAGGTCGCCGCCACCCGGGGACACCGGGACCTGCCCCGCCGAGGGGTCGGCTGGGACGAGGCTGACCGGCGGTGGCGGCGGACCGCCGCGGATCGCGGTGCCGAGCTGTTCGCCCAGCAGGACCGTGTTGGCGCGGGCCGAACCCGCGAGACCCGAGGCGACGCCGCCCTCACGAACGGCATCGACGTAGCCGCCGACGTTGGTCAGGGCCGAGTAGTTGCCGTCGGCGATGTTGTGGGCGGCGTAGCCTGCGATCGGCGAGGTGATCCCGTTGGTGGTGAACGAGTCCACGGCCCTCGTGGTCTGCCGCAGCACGGGGTCTGGCAGGCCCGTGCGGCGCAGCCCGGACTCCAGCGCACCGGTCGCGGGCCGCAGGGCGCCGCGCACGCCTGGCGCGAGTGCGCCGCCCAGTCCGCCCGCGCCCGCGGCGATGCCGACATCCCGGAGGTTGTAGTTCTGCCGGTAGCCGAATTCCTTTCCGAGGTACTGCGCGACGCCCTCGATGAAGGTCTCCTCGAACGCCTCCTGGGCGACTTCCCCGCCCGCCCGCGTGGCGAGGGTGGCGAAGCGGTTCAGGCCCGACGCGGCGACACGGCCCGCCATACCCGCGATGAAACCCGACAGTCTACTCGCGACAGTGGAGACGATCCGGGCCGCGATGGCGGCGCCGATGCCGGGAAAAGCCAGCGCCAGCGCGAAAAGTCCGACCGTAATGGCGATCTCGACGCGGATGGCGTTCTTCGCGTGCTGGACGTCCTCGGCGTACTGGCGGGCGAACTCGCCGAGGGCGCGCATGTCGATGGCGAGTTGCCGGTAGCTGCCCGCCGCGTCGGCGGTGGTGATCGAGCCCGTGGTCAGGTGCTGGACGTGCGCGTAGAACCCGTAGCCCGCCTGGTCCGGCCACGCGTCGTGGGCGAGGTCGCCCGCGCCCATGGCGCGGTTGTTCATGGCGTCGACGGCGTCGGCGGCGGCCTTCCAGCTCTCGTAGAGCGCGAACGCGACATCCTCGTTGTCTGGCGGCCAGAGCTGGTCGATGCTCGCGGCCTTGACGGCCGACCAGAACCCGTGGTCGTCCGGCGGCTCCGGGATGGCCATGGCGCCGCGTTACCCGCCGAAGCCTTGCCTGGAGCGCTGATCGGCCTCCACATACATGGTGACGGCCGCGCGGCCGTCCGCGGCCAGGTTCGTCAGCGTCGGGGAGACCTGGTCCGCCGCCTGCTGCAACCCGATCGACGCCGGGTTGTAGTTGGTTCGGAACGCCGCGCCCATCGGGCCGCGGCCGAGCTGCACCTCGTGCCCGTGGATGGCCGCCCAGTGCCCAGCCCAGGACGCGCCGAAGTCCGAACCCGCGGCACTGAGCACACCCATGGCGGCGTTGGTGCGGTCGGTGTACATGTCGACACCGCCGCCGTCAAGGTTCACATCGCCCATGGCAGGTCACCCCTCTCGCGGTGGCGTTCGAGCTGGTGGAGCAGCGGATCGAAATGCGGGTCGGCGTCGTCGCCCGCGCCGGGCGCCATCAGCTTCTTGGCCACCTTCAGCGCGTCGCGCTCGGCGGTGCCGGTCGCCGCGTGGATGGTGTCGGTGATGGACTTGGCCAGCGCGGCCGAGTCCGGTTCGCGGTAGACGCGGGGATTGATGACCAGTTCGAGCACCTCGCCTCGGCCGCCGACGGTGACGCTGATCAGCCCGTCGGGGGAATGGGCGGTCGCCCGGATGTCGGCGAGGCCGTCGCGGATGTCGCGGACATCCTGGGCGAGTTGGGTGTACTCGGCGTACAGCGAGTCCATGCCGCGCATTCGGTCCACAGTGGCCTCCACTCCGCCGTCCGGTGGCCAGCGTGCACGGACGCGGGACCAGGCAGGACGCGGTGACCGGTTCCGGCCGGCGCGTCCTGTCCTCCCCGCGCGCGAGCGACCATGACGGCACCATGACCAGACCCACCGCCCTGCTCGCCGCCGCCGCGATCGCGTGCGCCGTGCTCGTCGTCGACGGGCAGGCCGCCGCCGCCGCGCCGCCCGCGGGTGCCTGCCGCAACCCGGACCCGGCGCGCCCGGTCATCGCCGAGCAGCCGTGGGCGCAGCGCCTGCTCGACCCCCGCCGGGTGTGGCCGCACAGCACCGGCGCGGGTGTTGTCGTCGCGGTCGTGGACTCCGGCGTCGACGTCGACCACCCGCAGCTCGGTCCGGGAAAGGTGTTCCCCGGCGAGGACTTCTTCCTCGTCGGCACCCTGCCGGGCAACTTCGACTGCGTCTCGCACGGCACGGCGGCCGCGTCGATCATCGGCGCGGACCCGGTCGCGGGCGTCGGCTTCCACGGGGTGGCGCCGGGCGCGAAGATCCTGCCGATTCGGATCACCGACCGCGACACCAACGACAGCGGCGACCCGACCCCGATCGACCCGAACGCCCTCGCCCAGGGCATCCGCTTCGCGGCGGACCAGGGCGCCGAGGTCATCAACCTGTCGCTGTCCGGCTACGACGACCACCCCGGGACCCGGGACGCGATCGCCTACGCGCAGAACAAGGACGCGCTGATCGTCGCGTCGGTCGGCAACCGGCAGGAGCGCGGGGGCGGGCCGTCCTTCCCGGCGTCGTACCCGGGCGTGCTCGGCGTCGGTGGGATCGACATCGCGGGCGCGCGGGCGAACGGCTCGCAGATCGGCGACTACGTCGACCTGGTCGCGCCGGGCAAGGGCGTCGTCGGCGCCACCCGCGCGGGCGGCCACGACTACTGGGAGGGAACCAGTTTCGCGGCGCCGTTCGTCGCCGGGACGGCCGCGCTCGTGCGGGCGGCCTGGCCGGAGCTGAGCGCGGCGGAGGTCGCGCACCGGCTCCTCGCCACGGCCAGCCCGGCCCGCGGCGGCGAGGGCAGCCAGGAGTACGGCGTTGGCGTGGTCGACCCCTACCGCGCGGTCACCGAGGGGCTGTCGTCGCGGCCGCCGGAGGCGATGCCGGTCGTGCAGACGCCGCGCCCGGACGTCGAGGGCTTGCGCGAGGCCTCCTGGTGGGGCCGGGCGGGTACCGGGGCGAAGCTCGGCGCGGGCGCCGTCGCGGTGGCGATCCTGGCCGCGCTGACGCTGGCCTGGGTGCTGCCGCGCGGCCGCAGGCGCCGCTGGGCCGCCACCCGCACCGCGCCGCTGCCCGCCGCCGCGCCGCGCGACGAGCCGCCGGAGCAGATTTTCCTGTTCCCGCCGCCCCCGGTCGAACGCGACCGCAGCCCGATCGGCTAGTCCAGTTCGGACAGTCATAATTGGATAGTCCTAATCAGACTGCCCTAATCGGAACAGTCTTCTCAACTCGGACACGAAAGACTCAGACACACGAAAGCGCCCCGGCGGGTCGAACCAGCCGGGGCGCCTCGTGTGCCGGACTGCTCAGATGGAGACGCTGCCCACCCGCGCGGTGGCGGTGGCCAGTGCCTGCTGCAGCTCGCCGTTGGCCCGGTCGACGCCGCCCCGCAGGGCTTCCAGCATCGCCTGCTGCGCGGTCGAGACCTGGTGCCAGGCCGCACTGACCTCACTGAACTGGCCACCGGCGCGGTCGAGCCAGTCCTCGGCCGTGGCGCCGGAAGTCGTGCCCCAGGTGTCCATTTCCTGCTGCACCTGACCCACGGTCCGCATGATCTGGCCAGCGAGGTCATCGAGCTGGCCGAAATTTCCCTTGATCAGCATGGTTGATTCCCCTTTCCGTCGTCGGGTGGGCTACTACGCCCGGAGCGCGCCGCCGAAGGGGCTGAGCCCCTCCACCGACTGCAGCCCGGAGCGGCTCGACTCGTCGGCGACCGTGTAGGTGTTGGAAGAGAACCGCGTGTTCTCCCCGAGGTTGTTCAGCGCCGCGACGAGGCGGGTGATCCCGGTCTCCCACTGCGCGTGTGCCTGGTCGAAGGCGGGCCGTGCCGTGCCCTCCCACTGCCCCTTGAGAGCGGCCACCGTCGGGCGCAACGACCCGCGGTGGCCTTCGATGCTGCCGGACACGGTGCCCGCCGTCGCGGCAGCTCGGTCCAGGGTCTCAGTTACACCATGAAGCTGGTCACCGATCATCGGGCTGCTCCTCCCTGCTAGTCCGGCGCGCACCGACGTCCGGTGCCCGCGCGAACCGACGCTAAGGGGCGGCGTGGCGGCGGGTACCAGGTCGGCACGTTCCTGCCAAGGGCACCCGCACACGCGCCGCGGGGGCGACGATCGTCCCAGTCCAGACACGAGGGAGGTCGCTGCGGTGGCGACGGTCGTGGTGAAGAGGCCGCTGCGGCGGCCGTCCCCGGAGATGCCGTCCGGTGAACTCGTGCTGGAGGCGCCGCCGGAGATCCCGCCGCCCGCGGGCAGGCAGTGGACGCAGGCGCTCATGGTGCTGCCGATGGTGGCGATCATGGCCGGGATGGTGCTGACGTTCAGCGGCGGCACCGCGGGCCCGCTGCGGTATGTGATCTTCGGCCTGTTCGGCGTGGCGATGCTCGGCATGGTCGCGGTCGCCTTCCTCAACGGCGGCGGCCCGAGCAAGCGCGAGATGGGCCACGCCCGCAGGCTCTACCTGCGCGGCCTCGCCCAGCACCGGGTCCGGGTCGCGCGGACGGCGCGCAGGCAGCGGACCGCGCTGTGGTACCTGCACCCGGAGCCCGAGACGCTCTGGTCGGTGGCCGCGAGCTTCCGCCTCTGGGAGCGCCGCCGCGACGACCCCGACTTCGGCGTCGCCCGGATCGGGCTGGGCAGGCAGAGCCTGGCGACCACGCTGATCGCGCCGGACACCAAGCCGCTGGAGCAGTTGGAACCGCTCTCCGCGCTGGCGCTGCGCCGGTTCATCACCACCTACTCGGCGGTCGGGGACCTGCCGCTGGCCATGGCGGTCAACGGGTTCAGCCGGGTGCACGTGCAAGGCGACCGCGAGCGGGCCGTTGGCCTGGTGCGGGCGATCCTCGCCCAGTTGTCGACCCTGCACTCCCCCGACGACCTGCGGATCGCGGTGTGCGCGGAGGCCGACGAGTGGGACTGGATCAAGTGGCTCCCGCACGCGCTGCACCCCGAGCGTACCGACGCGCTCGGCCCGCTGCGGCTGGTCGCCCCGGCGATCACCGCGCTGGAGGCGATGCTGGAGGATCTGCTGGTCAAGCGACCTCGGTTCGACCCGGAACCGGGGTCGCGGGTGTCCGGGCCGCACCTGGTCGTGGTGCTCGACGGCGGCTCGATCGCGGGCTCGGACCATCTGATGACCGGCGGCGGCGTCGAGGGCGTCACGGTGATCGATCTGAGCAGCCTCGCCCCCCGCACGCCCGACCGGTCCGTGGTGGTGCTCGACGTGGCCGCCGACGGCCAACTGACGAGCCAGACCACCGATGGCGAGACCGAGCTGGGCCGCGCGGACACGATGCCCTCGGTGACCGCCGAGGCGCTGGCCCGCCAGCTCGCCCCGCTCAGGCTGACCGAGGGTGCCAAGGGCGACCAGCCGATGAGCGCGGAGCTGGGTCTGGCCGACCTGCTCGACCTCGGCGACCCCTACGCGTTCGACCCGGCGGACACCTGGGTGCAGCGGCCGAGCCGGGACCGGCTGCGGGTCCGGTTCGGCATCCGGCCGGACGGCACGCCGGTCGAGATCGACCTCAAGGAGTCCGCGCAGGACGGCATGGGCCCGCACGGCCTGCTCATCGGCGCCACCGGGTCCGGCAAGAGCGAGCTGCTGCGCACCCTGGTGCTCGCGCTCGCCGTGAGCCACCCGCCCAACCTGCTGAACTTCGCCCTGATCGACTTCAAGGGCGGCGCCACCTTCACCCGGCTCGACCGGCTCCCGCACACCAGCGCGGTGATCACCAACCTGGCCGACGAGCTGCCGCTGGTCGACCGGATGACCGACGCGATCAACGGTGAGCTGATCCGCAGGCAGGAGCTGCTGCGGGCGGCGGGCAGCTTCTCCTCGCTGCGCGACTACGAGAAGGCGCGCGTGGCAGGCGCGCCGCTGCCCGAGGTGCCGACGCTGCTCGTGGTGTGCGACGAGTTCAGCGAGCTGCTCTCGGCCCGGCCGGACTTCATCGACATGTTCGTCCAGATCGGCCGGGTGGGCCGCTCGCTCGGCGTGCACCTGCTGCTGGCGAGCCAGCGGCTGGAGGAGGGCAGGCTGCGCGGCCTGGACACGCACCTGTCGTACCGGGTCGGGCTGCGCACGTTCTCCGACATGGAGAGCCGCGCGGTGCTGGGCGTCACCGACGCGTTCTCGCTGCCCCGCGCGCCCGGCCACGGGTTCCTCAAGTTCGGCACCGAGCCGATGGCGCGGTTCCGGTCCGCCTACGTCTCCGGCGTGCACCGCCCGGTCGAGGCCGGTCGGGCGGGTCCGGGGACGCACGACCCGCTGACGCTGCTGGAGTACTCGACGACCTACCTGGCGCCCCGGATCGAGGACGAGGACGAACTGGAGGAGCCCGCCGAGGACCTGGACGAGGCCGTCGGCGAGAGCCTGCTGGACATCCTGGTCGACCGGTTCGCGGGCCGGGGCACCCCGGCGCACCAGATCTGGCTGCCGCCGCTGGACGAGTCCGGGACGCTGGACGGGCTGCTCGGCGGGCTGGCCGTCGACCCCGTCCGCGGGCTGCAGGCCACGGACCCGGCGCTGCTCGGGTCGCTGCGGGCGATCGCTGGCGAGGTCGACCGGCCGCTGGACCAGCGCCGCGACCCGCTGGTGCTCGACCTGTCCGACGCGGCGGGTCACGCCGTGGTGATGGGCGCGCCCCGCACCGGCAAGAGCACCGCGCTGCGCTCGATCATCGCGAGCCTCGCGCTCACCCACACCCCGCGCGAGGCCCAGTTCTACTGCCTGGACTTCGGCGGCGGCGCGCTCGGCTCGATCCGCGGCCTGCCGCACGTCGGCGGCGTGGCCGGGCGACAGAGCACGGGCGCCGTGCGGCGGACCGTCGCCGAGGTCGTCGCCATGCTCGCCGAGCGCGAGCGCCGGTTCGCCGAGCACGACATCGACAGCATGGCCACCTACCGGGCGATGCGCGCCGACGGCCGGGTCACCGACGACCCCTACGGCGACGTGTTCCTGGTCGTGGACGGCTGGCAGACGCTGCGCAAGGACTTCGAAGATCTGGAGGACCTGGTGTCCGGGGTCGCCGCGCGCGGACTGGCCTACGGCGTGCACGTCATCGCCGCGTGCGCGCGGTCGTTCGACCTGCGGCCCGCGGTGCGCGACCTGTTCGCCACCCGGATCGAGCTGCGGCTCGGCGACCCGATCGACACCATGGTCGACCGGATGAGCGCGCTGAACGTGCCGGAGAACGCACCGGGGCGGGGCATCGTCCCGACCAAGCACCAGCTCCTGGTGGCGCTGCCCAGGATCGACGGCCGGTCGAGCACGGACGACCTCTCCACCGGGGTGTCCGCCCTGGTCGAGGCCGTGGCGGGCGCGTGGACCGGCGAGCCCGCGCCGAGCGTGCGCCTGCTTCCGGCCCGGCTGCCGTACGCCACGCTGCCGCCGCGTGACGAGCCAGGCAAGGTCGCGCTCGCGATCGGCATCGCCGAGCAGGACCTGGCCCCCGTGCGCATCGACTTCACCAGCGACGCCCACTTCCTGCTGCTCGGCGACGCCGATTCCGGCAAGACGTCGTTCCTGCGGGTGCTCGCCCGACGGATCGTGGACAGCTACACGCCGCAAGAGGCCAGGGTGATCCTGGTCGACCACCGGCGGGGCCTGCTCGGCGAAGTCGGCTCGGATCACCTCATCGGCTACGGCTCCGACCTGGCGACGACGACGAAGCTGATGGCCGAGGCGGCGCGCGGGATGGCCGAGCGGATGCCCGGCCCGGACATCACCCCGGAGCAGTTGCGCAAGCGGTCGTGGTGGCAGGGCCCGGAGCTGTTCATCCTGGTCGACGACTACGACCTGGTGTCCAGCTCGATGGCCAACCCGTTCCTGCCGCTGTTGGAGTACCTGGCGCAGGGCCGCGACATCGGCCTGCACGTCGTGGTCACCCGGCGCACCGGCGGCGCGGGGCGGGCGCTGTTCGAGCAGTTCATCGCCCGGCTGCGCGACGTCGGCTCCCCCGGTCTGCTGATGTCCGGCGACCGCGACGAGGGCCCGCTGCTCGGCGGTCTCAAGGCCGAGCCGCTGCCGCCCGGCCGCGGCAGGCTGATCTCCCGGCGCGAACCCCCGAAACTGCTGCAGCTCGCCTGGCTACCGCCCGAGGAGTGAGTCGTGGCCGCTTGCTGTCGGAGGCCACATAGGACAGCACAGCGTGTGATTGAGTCGAAATGGGTGGCAACAGGCGAACTGATCGGAGGGTGACATGGCACCACCAACGGGTGAGAACATCGACGGGTTCACCGACCACATGGAGGACTTCAAACCGAATCCGCCGCAGCTTGGCGGTATCGCCGGGCGCCAGCCGATGGCAGGCGGCGGCGGGATGCTGGAGTCGGGGACCTTCGCCAACGCCGACCGGACCTCGACCACCGCGCTGGTGTCGTTCATGACTCAAGCCAACCAGGGAATGGTCTCGTTCGCGACGATCGCCCAGGCGTGTGCGGCCGACTACGCCAGGGCGGACGGCGCAGGCGCGCAGGCCATCGTCAGCGCGGACTACCGCGAAGCCGTCGCCGCCAGGGGGTTCTGATGAGCTACATGGAAATGCCGCTGCCGCAGCAGAAGGCCATGATGGACGCCGAGAGCCGGAACGTGGAGGCGATCACGACCGCGATCCAGATGTGGACGAACACCCAGACCCAACTGGACACCAGCATCGCCAGCCTCGGGCAGCGGATCAACGCGCTCACCGGCAACTGGAACGACGCGGCGGGCGACACCTTCCTGCTGCGGGCGCAGGCCGCCCAGTCGGAACTCACCCTCTGGCACGCCAACGCGGCCAAGCCGATCGGCCCGCTCGGCACACTCGCGGAGGCGATCCCGCCGACCGCCCAGATCGTCACCACGAACCACCAAGAGTTTCTGCGGCTCCAGCCAATGCTGGCCAACCCGCTATTGGGGCCGCTCGTCCAGCAGATGATCCTGGAACTGCAGCACCAATCGGGCCAGCAGATGGACCAGCTGGCCACGACCTACCGCACGGCCGAGCAGGCGGTCATCGCGGCGGGCAGCGGCGGACCGTGGACCGGTCCGCTGGACTCGGCGGGCGCGCCCGCAGGCGGTGCTCCGGGTGCCCCCGGCGCGTTGCCCGCGGGCGGCGCGGGCCCCGGCGCGGCCGCGGCGGGCGGCGACCCGGCTGCCGCGGGCGGCGCTCCCGCCGCGGGTGCCGGTGGCGGCGCTCCGGCTGCAGGCGGCGGTGCTCCGACTGGTGGCGGTGCGCCCGGTGGTGGAACGCCCGGCGGCGGCCCGTCGCTGGACGGCCTCGCCCCCGGCACGGCGCCGATCCTGCCGCCCGGCCTCGGGCAGCCACCGACGTCCCTGCCGCCGCTGACCCCGACACTGCCGCCCGTCGGCGGTGGCGGTCTGCCGATCATCCCGCCCATCAGCGCGATCGGCGCGGCAGGCGGCGGCGGGCGATCGGGTGCGGGCGGATTCAACCCCAGGACCGCGGGTCTGCGGGTGCCGGGGGTCAGCCTCGGCGGCCTGGGCACGCCGAGCATCCCGCAGGCCGCGCAGCCGGTGGCACCCGTGCCGACCGCGCTGACCAGCGGGCAACCGCCCGCGCTCAGCCAGACCGCCGGAACCACTCAGCCCACCACCGGCCAGACCGTGGGCAGCGGCGGCGGCATGCCGCCAGTGGCCCCGCCGATGACGGGGATCGCCGGATCGGGCGGCAAACCCGGACCGGGGCGGGCCGACCGCAAGCCGCCCACCGGCCGCGGCCGCGGGCCGAACCCCACCCCCGGCCTGCCGACCCTGCTGCGCGGCAAGGCGGGCAAGACCGACCCCCTCGGCTTCCCGCCACCGTTCCACCCGACCCGCCGCGAACGCGCCGCCGACGTCCCGACCATCCAACTCCTCGACGATGAGCTGTGGCAGGTGGAGGACGCCCCCGTCCCCGCCGTCGTGGGTGAGCAGCCCAAGGCTCCGGCTCGCAGGCTCGCCCGCTAGCCCGTCACAGATCTGACTGTGCCCCTGGGGACATGCCCCGGGGGCACAGTCCTGTGTGGAGAATTAGCGCGACCCTCCACTGTGGAGGAACAGGCTGCCTGACGTATCCACATAGTCCGGTGTTCACACCCTCACCAGGTACCCAGCTCACCCTGACACGCAGGGACCGATACTGGTCCGAATGGGTGCGCCCACTGGTTAACACACTACGTGCACGGGTGCTACAGATCGTGGCATTGAAACCAGCCGGTAAGACTCTCTCGTCGCTGACCGGCATCGTGGTCATGGCCGCCGTGCTCTGGGCACTGCTGAACTTCGGCTACGCGCCGAGCTGCGGCCGGTTCTCCTGTAGCTACGTGCCGTCCTGGTGGCCGCAGGCGCATGCGGACAGTGGCGGCGGCAGCTGCCCGGACAACATCACCGCCGCCGCAAACGACGCCGAGTGGGCTGCCGATCAGATCAAGTCGCTCCGGGAGTCGGACGCCAAGGTCACGACGGGGGTGTTCTACGAGCCGGACGGCACCAAACACACATACCGGAGCGGCTACGACGGACACTCCGACCGCGCCGAGAAAGCCCTCCGCGCGGCCGGAGTCGACTTCCCGCCCGCTGGCCAGCACCCGGCAGCGGCACACGTGGAAACGAAGATCGCCGCGATCATGCGGGAGAACAACATCACCTATGGCGTAGCCGTGATCAACAATGAGCGCGGCCCCTGCGGAGCCGACCCCACAAGCGAGCGCCGGTTCAGTTGCGGTGTCGCCGTACCTGCCATCCTGCCGGAAGGCTCTACGCTCGCGGTGTGGTTCCCGGGCGCGGTGGAATCGGTCAAGCTGAGAGGACAGGCGTGAGTGATCAACTCGTGGTCAACGCCAACCACAACGGATTGGCCTACCCGATCATCACCGCCCGCCACATCAACCAGACTGCCTGGTTGGTGGACGCATTGCTCCGCGAGCACGCTCACACCGAGACTTGGTTCACCATCGAAGGACAACCCAGGCGATGGATGCGCACCGGCTACCACGGCACGTACGGGGCAGCGCTGTTCGTTGACGAGACCGCCGCGCCCAATGACTGGGCGTGGGCCGCGCTCAATCCCGAGCCGATCACAGGGCCGCCGACGATCTACTACGACCAGCCCGCCGAAACGATCTTTCCGTCCGCTTGCGTCTTGCCCCTTGGCCTGCTCCGCGAGGTGATCTTGGAGTGGGTCCAGACCGGGGACCGGCCGATATCGGTGGACTGGATACCGGTCAATGGCCTGTCCTGGGAGCTGACCGAGGACGGAGGGGTCCACGTGCCCCAACGCCCCCGGACAGCGCTGTAGCCGCCTGACCAGCGGCCATAAGTGTCACAGTTGAGGGCTCTGGCCGGGTGCCCTGAAGAGCTGTTGTCGCTGGATCATGTGGTGATTCACCGGCCAGGGCCACAGTCGCATCGCACAGAGTCAGCGGCGCATGGCCGCCTGGTGGCTGAGTCCGTTGCCCTGCGGGACCCGCGCCATCAGCCCGGCGGGCACCCGCACCGGCCGCACCCCCGAATACCCCAGCACGCCAAGCACATCCGGGTCCGCCAGCGAGTACCCCCGCCCCAGATCCGTGACCACGGACATCGTGCCGACGGGCGTATCGGGACTCGGCATCACCTCGACCACTGCGACCCACCCCGGCGGCACCAGCACCCGGTCGGCCAGGGCGACGCCGCCCTCGGTCTTGCGCGGGGTCGACGTCATCGGGTCGACACTGGGCATGGCCGGGTCGAGCACGAGGCGCGGGACGGCGGAGTCGGGGGCGAAGGTCAGGCAGACGGCGGCCGCAGTGGTGGTCGCCGCGACGAAGGCAGGGCGGGCGGCGGGTGCGTCGCCGTCGGCGGCGGGGGGCGTCACGGCCTTGGTGGCTTCGGACGCGGCGATCAGGCCCAGTACGACGCCCACCGGCTGGCCGCCGTCGTAGGCGGCGGCGGTGGGTTTGTAGGCGCGCTGGATGTCGTACTGCAGCTCGGTGATCGGCCGCAGCCGCTCGGTTTCGGCGAGGTAGTGCTGCACGCCGCCGCCGGAGGTCTCGACCACCAGGAGCTGCCCGACCTTGATGTCCGTGCGACCGGGCACCGCCTGCGACGGCTTGCCCGCCTCCGGCACCGGGATCGGCGCGATCGGCTTGCCCACCGGAAGCACGTCGACCACGGCGGGACTGACCCGCATGACGGGCGCGGAGCGCAGCGCGAGTCCGACCGCGGCCGCGTCGGCCTGGATGATGCGGTGGCGGTAGCCGTTGCGCACCAGGTGTTGGTCGCCGGTCTCCGGGACGTCGACCAGCAGGCCGCGCTCCCCCAGCGGGATGCCGCTCGCGGGTTCCTGCCCCACCATCAGCACGGACTCGTGCACGGTCGCGCCGGTCAGGTCCGCGCCGGGCTGCGAGCAGAGCGTCCAGCCGCCGCCGAGGACGCGGTCGGGGCCTGGCAGCGCGTCCGGCGCGTCCGGGATGCCGATCCGCGGCCCGCGCGGCACGCCGACCAGGGAATCGCGCGACACGCCCTTCGCATCGGCGTGTTTGCCGAGCGCCAGCAGCGCGGAGGCGTAGTTGGTCACCGGGTGCAGCCTGCCGTCCAGGTAGACGAACCGCGTCCCTGTCTCCTCCTCCACGACGATCGAGTTGCCGTCCTGCCAGGTCTTGTTGCCGCCGGGGACGATCATCCCGTACACGCCGACCGCGGCCAGCGCGATCACCGCGACCGCGATGCCCGCGAACGCCGAGGTGCCCGGCCTGCGGAACGGCGGCTGCTCCGGGTCGCTCTCCCTGGTCACCAGCGCCGAGATGACCCGCTGGACCAGGAACTGGTAGGCGTGGAGTTGGTCGCGCTTGGACGCCATGTCAGCCCCCCAACCCGCGCACGAAGGCGTACAGGCCCAGCACCGAGCACATCACCGGCACGATCGCGAGCACCACCAGCACCTCCAGCAGTTCGGCGTAGCGGCCCAGGTAGGGACTGGCATCACGGGTGCTGTGCCGCAGCCCGAGCAGCACGACGACCGCGCTCAGCACGAGCAGGACCGGCGCGGCGACCAGCAGCAGGTCGGACTCCTCGGCCATCAGCGGCCCCATCGCCAGGCTGCCCGCACCGGCCAGCCCGGCGAGCAGCATCGGCACGCGCTGTCGCACGATCGGGTAGAGCCGGGCGCGCAGCAGGTACCCGACGGTCAGCACGCAGGTGTAGACGACGCCCGAGGTGCCGCCTTCGCGGACCACCAGGATCAGACACGGCACCGCGACCAGCGCGATACCCGCCACCATGCCGGTGAGCAGCCCGTCCGCCCGCACCACCGCGGCGTACACCGCGGACCGCGGCGGCTGCGGTTCGTCGCGCATCAGGTCGGCGGTGCCGCGCGGCAACACCGGCATCGGCACCCGGCTGACCCGGATCGACAGCGGCGCGAGCAGCGGCGAGAACGCCAGCGTGGCCCCGACGATGATGGCCGCGGCCTCGTACCCCTCCAGCGGATCGGACGTGCTGAGCCATGCGCCGATCACCCCGAGCAGCCCGGTCATCGCCGCCCCGGTGAACAGCGCGGCCCGGTCGGCGACACCGAGCAGGCCGACCATGGCGGCCAGCAGCAGCGCGGCACTGGCGGCCAGCAGGTGCGCCGCGCCGAGGGTGGACAGCGCGCGGTCGTCGGCGAGCAGCAGCCCGCCGCCCGCGAAGGCGAACGGCAGCGCACCGGCCGCGACGACCGAACCGGCGCCGGCGTCGCCCGCCGCCCTGGCGAGCGCGACGCCCGCGGCGAGCAGCAGCGCCGCGGCCGCGAGCGACCAGGTCGCCGGGCCGGGCCACGGCGGGCCCGCGCGCAGGATCGCGCTCAGGCAGAGCACGGCGCCCAGGGCGCCCGCGGCGAGCCCGGCCCACCGGGTGTGCCGCGGTCCCCAGGTGCTGCCGGTGCGGGCCGAGCCGGTCGCGATCGCGTCGACCAGGTCGTCGTACTCCAGTTCCGGCCAGTCGGTGCGCGCGGGCGACAGGTGCAGTACCTCGCCGTCGCGGACGCGGTGCGCGGCCAGCGTGCGGGCCGTCTCCAGGGTCGACCCGTCGGCGCGGCGCAGCACCCAGCCGCCGGTCGAGGTGCCCTCGTCGGCGAGGTGTTCGCCCGCGTGCCGGAGCAGGCCGGGCAGCAGTTCGGCGAGCGGCGAGCGCTCGGGCAGGGCGAGGTCGATCCGGCGGGTCGGCGCCGCGACGGTCACCCGGACCAGGCCGGTGGTGTTCATGCTGGTCGTCTCCCCTTTGTGCGACTTGCCGGACGGTCGACCCGGCGGCAGCAACCTGCCGACGGTCCCCACCGGGGCGGGTGGGTGGACCTACGATGACGCACAAGACCTGCCGCCGACCGAGGTCGGCAGCTAGCGGACACGACGAGTCGGAATCGGAGGCGCGGTGCAGGACCAGGCGCTACTCGTCCCGATCGGCCACAGCCTCGGCGCGTTCCACCCCGGCGATGGCACCGACCACGTGCAGCAGGTCCGGGTGGGTGCCGACGTGGTGGAACTCGGCGACACCGACTTCGGCCTGTGGGCGCTGGCCCACGGCCTGCCGGACTCGGCGGGCGGCCCCGCCGTGCCGTGCACCCGGGCGGGCCTGCGCGAGGCCGCGGCCGACACCGACTCGCTGCCCGGCTTCCTGCGCACGGGCCTGATCGCCGAGGTCACCCCCGGTTCGGCCGAGTCGGTGGAGTTCGCCTCGACGCACCGCCTGGTGCCGCTGGCCCTCGGCCTGGGCAACGACGCCGAGCAGCCCTGGCTGTACTCGGTCGGCCTGCTCTACCAGCCGCTGGTGCTGATGACGGGCGCGCTGTACGACCTGTGGCAGTGGGCCCACCTCGCGCCGGACCTGTGGTCGGCCTGCCGGGAGGCGGCGGGCGTGGCCGAGGCGGCGGGGGTGACCGAGCCGGAACAGACCCAGCCCGAGCTGGTCCTCGCGGGCCTGTTCGGCTCGCTGCACCAACTCCTCTCCGCGCACGTCGCGTGCGTCGACGTGCGGATCGAGGGCCTCGGATGAGCGCGCCGCTGGTATTCCCGGTCGGGCACTACCTCGGCGAGCGGCACCCCGAGGCCACCCACATCGTCCGCGTCGGCCGCGAGCGGCACGAGCTGACCGCCGACGAGTTCGGCGTCTGGGTGCTCGCGCACGGCTCCGGCGAGGTCGGCCGGGGCGCGTGGACCACCGAGGATCTGCTCGCGCTCGCCGGGCCCGCCGCGCTCGCGGGCGCCGCGGCCACCGTCGACCGGCTGGCGGCGGCGGGCACGCTGGTGCTGGTGCGCCCGTCCGACGCGGTGGCCTTCGCCGAGACCTACCGGATGGACTCGCTGCTCGTCGGCCTGGGCAACTCAGCGGCCGACCCGGACCACTACGCCGTCGGCATCCCCGGCGTGGCGCCGGTCGCGCTGCTCGACGCGAGCGCCTACGAGCTGTGGCAGTGGGGTCATCTGGCCCCCACCCTGTGGCAGACCTGCGAAGTGCGTGCGAAAGTGTCCATGGAACTGGGGGAGCCGGTCCGGGACACCGAGGTTCTCGCCGACCTCCTCGGCGACCTGCGGGTGCTGCTGGTCAGCTCCTGCGCGTACCTGGACGTGGCACGGCGAGGATGAGTACCGCGATGGCGACGATCTCCAGCGAGGGGCTGAGCCCGCTCGGCGACGGCCCGGTCGCCACTGTCTACTCAGGACTGCACGCGGGCGTCCCGGTGGCGCTGAAGGTGTTCCCGGCGAAGTTCGACAAGCGGACCAAGACGGCGTTCGGCCGGGAACAGGCCGCGCTCGCGAACCTGCGGGAGGTCTCCTCGATCCTGCCGGTGGCCGGGCTGGACGACTTCCCCGACGGCAGGCACGTGCTGCGAATGGAGCTGTGCGCCCAGTCGCTGGCCACGCTCGTCGGCGGGTTCGGCCCGCTGCTGCCCGCCGACGTCGTGGTGCTGGGCCAGGCGGTGGCGCTGGCGCTCGCCGCCGCGCACGGCGCCGGGATCGTGCACGGCGGGGTCACCCCGCACAACGTGCTGTTCCGCGGCTCCGGCGAACCGGTGATCGCCGACTTCGGCGTCACGCTGCGGCACGCCTTCCCGCGCGATCCGTTGCACGCCATCGAGTTCCTGCCGCCGGAGACGCTGCGCGGCGGCACCCTGGACGACCGCACCGACCTCTACGGCCTCGGTGCCGTCCTGCACTTCACGCTCACCGGCCGCTCGCCGCACCCGGGCAAGCTCGGCGAGCAGCCGGGTGAGCGGGTGCTGCGGGTGCTCGGCGAGCCGGTGCCCGCGATCAATCGCCCCGGTGTCCCGATCGCGCTGGCGACCCTGGTCGCGCGGCTGCTCGCGGTGGACCCGGCCCACCGCCCGCCCGACGCGGGCGCCGTGGCGCAACAGTTGACGAGCATGCTCCCGGCCGCGCCCGCGTCCGCATCGGTGTCGACCTGGGAACCCGCGCCCGAGCCGCCGCCCCGCCCGACCCCGGTCGTGGTGCGGCCCGTGATCCACCCCCCGGCCCCGCCGCCGCCCCCCCTCGCGCCGCCCGCGCCCGCCCCACTCGCCGCGCCATCGCCGCCCCCACTCGCGGCATCCGCGCCCGCCCCATTCGCGGCGTCAGCCCAGGATGCGGACGAGTCCGACGAGTTCGACGACTTCGCCTTCCCGTCCACAGTGGACACCCCGGAGCCGGTTGCCACCGCTCCGGTGATCTGGCCGAGCCACCAGGACGACGACGAACCGCCGCCGCAAGCACCACCCGCACCCACCGCGCTGTCCGATATGGACGATTCGGACGAGTTCGACGACTTCGCCGGGCCCGCACCGAGCCGGGCCGCCGTCCCGAAACCGGCCATGGTCGACCCGCTCACGGGCCTGTTCACCACGGACTTCTCCACGCCCTACACCGACTTCGCTCCCCCGCCGCGCGAGCCTCCCCCACAGCCCAAGGTCGTCTACCCGCGCGCCCCGCACAACGGCGTCGCCACCCCGGACAGCCCCTTCGCTTCCCCGCACAGCGACTTCACCGTCCCGCACAGCGACTTCGCTTCGCCGAACGGCGACTTCACCGTCCCGCACGGCGACTTCGCTTCCCCGCACAGCGACTTCGCTCGGCCGCGCGCCGACCTCGCGGCCCCGCAGATCGACTTCGCGCCGCAGCCTGCCCACGCCGACTTCGCCCCGCCCACCGCGGCGAAGCAGCCCGCGGCGGTGGAGCCACTGTGGCGCAGAAGGCGCTACGACCTGCTCGCGGGCGCCGCCGTGCTGCTCGCCTTCGCCGCCGTCGCCATGGTCCTGCTGATGACCGAGGACCCGAAGGAACTGACCACCACGGCGCGGCCGCAGGTGAGTTCCGGCCCCACGGCGGGCGGGACCGGTCCCGACGCGGCGGGTGTCCAATTGGAACTGGCCGCGCCCACCGACCGCGGCGATCAGGTCGAGTTGTCCTGGCGCAGTACCAGAAATCTCGACTTCGCGGTGGTCGTCGCCGCCGAGGGCGAGCCGACCCGGGTGCTGCTCGCCCAGCGCAACCGGACCATGACAGTGCCGGTCGACCCGGCGCGCAAGTACTGCTTCCTGGTCCAGGCCACCGACGGCACCCAGGTCTTCGAGAGCATGCCGGTGCCAGTCCGCGGCGCCGTCTGCCGCAACTAGCCCGCGCCAGAAGTTCGCACCCCTGCGGGACACTAGGGCAGTTCGGCGAAGTCCGGCCTGCCCACCAGTTCCGCGCTGCCGCGCCAGAGTTCGGCCGCCGTGGCGCGGTCGTTGGACTCCGCCGAGGACCGAAATTCCTGCCACCCTCGAAATACCGTCCACTCACGCCCGCGAGCGCGGGGTCGGTGACGAGCCGGGCAGGCGCAGCTTCCGAGCGGGCGAACTCGCAGCCGGTGAGTCGGCGGCCGCGATCGCCTTCGCGGCCGCGTGGCCAAGGCCGCCCGTTCCCGCGGGTGATCACCATCGTCCTGGTGGACCGCGCGGGGTCATGGGGTCTCCTTCGAGTCGGCCGAGCGCAGCCGATCCAGCACCACCGGCACCAGGGCCGACAGAGCGGCGCCGAGGTCTGCGAACACCGGGCGAACGCGGGCGTGCGGACGCGACGCACCACCGCGCTCGCGTCGCCGCCGCCGTCGAGGGCCGGCAGGTGGACCAGGCGCAGGAACGCCGGGTGATCCGCGTGCGCGGCCGCGGCGGCCGCCAGCAGCCGCTCGGCGCGCTCCGCCGCCGTGCCGGGCACGTCGCTCCCAGGTGGGCAGCGCGGCGAACCAGCCCCCACGCGGTGCGGGTGGGGGCCCGCCCACCAGCGACGACGCACGCCGGGCGCACGCAAGTGAGCAGGCGGTGGACATCGCGGCGACTGGACCGTGGCAGATGGACAGACGGGCATCCAGACCACCAAGTGCACCCGAATGGGGACCTTGGTCACTTGTGTGATTGCCGTCACAGTCGTACGGTGGGTAACGCCCCACCACAGAGGGATGTGACCCGCATGGCGTGGTCAACTGGCGACGTGGCGGATGTGACCGACCTGTTCGACCGCCGCATTGCCCCGTTGGACGACTTGGCAAGACACGCAGAGGACGCCGCGACGACGTGCCACGCGATGGCACTGCGCTTTCACCGCGGCGGCAAGCTCGTCGTGTTCGGCAACGGCGGCCCGAGCACCGACGCCCAGCACGTCGCGGTCGAGTTCGTGCACCCGGTGATCGTCGGAAAGCGCGCCCTGCCGGCGATCTCGCTCACCGCCGACGTCGCCACCCTGACCAACATCGCGAACCGGTCGGGGCTCGCCGAGGTGTTCGCCCACCAGATCCGGTTTCTCGGCGAGCCCGCGGACATCGCCCTGGGCATCTCCACCGACGGCAACTGCGCGAACGTCCGGCGCGGACTCCAGCAGGCGGGCGAACTCGGCATGCTCACCGTCGCCATGGTCGGCGGCGACGGCGGCGCCATCGCGGCCGAGCCCTGGATCGATCACCTGCTGATCGCCCGGTCCACGGACGCGCTGGTCGTGAAAGAGGTCCACGTCACCACGTACCACATCCTCTGGGAGTTGGTGCACGTGTTCCTCGAACAGCCGGGGCTGCTCGACCCTGGCGTGCTGCGATGATCAGCGACCTGCCGCTCCCCCGCGCCGTGGAATGCCACGACGAGGTCTGTATCACCTGCGCCGACCAGGCGGTCGCGGTCACCGTCGTCGAACTCCTCGACGACGGACTGGCCATTGTGGACACCGGGTCCGGGGTCGAGGAGATCAGCGTCGAACTGGTGACCGCCGCGGTCGGCGACACCGTGCTGGTGCACGCGGGCGAAGCGATCGGGGTGGTGCGGCCGTGACCAGCCCGGACATGGAGATGCTCTACCCCTTTCTCTACGCGGAGTCCACCGATCTCGACGCGGTGCTCGCCGAGGTCCGCAGGTCCACTGTGGACAAGGTACGGGAGATCCAGGACCTGCGGCGCACCGTGCTGGGCCGCGACGGCGGCAGGCTGCTCGACTGCGCCCGCGACATGGCGACCCGCTTCGCCGCGGGCGGCAGGCTGCTGGCGTTCGGCAACGGCGGCAGCTCGACCGACTCCCAGGATCTGGCCAGCCTGTTCCTGAGCCCGGCGGGCGACGCACCGCCGCTGCCCGCGTTCGGCCTCACCAACGACATCGCCGTGATCACGGCGCTGACCAACGACATCGGTTTCGACGTCGTGTTCTCCCGTCAGATCGGCGCTTTCGGGCGCCGGGACGACATCGCGGTCGGATTGTCCACCAGCGGCAATTCCGGCAACCTGCTGCGCGCCTTTGACGAAGCCGCGCGGCGGGGTCTGCTCACTGTCGGCATCTCCGGCGATCATGGCGGCAAGATGTCCGAATTGGACAGTATCGATTATCTGTTCGTGGTCCCGTCTTCCTCGGTCCACCGGATCCAGGAAGCGCAGACCACCATTTACCACGTGCTGTGGGAATTGACCGTCCACGCCCTGTACGCCGGGGCACCCGAATCCGGGGGTGAACAACCGTGAGTACATCGGCTGCAGAGACGACGGGCGCCAAGGCCGAGGAAGTGGCCCCGATTCACGTCCTGTGGATCAACGCGGGGCTGTCCTGCGACGGCGACTCCGTCGCGCTCACCGCGGCGACGCAGCCCAGCATCGAGGAGATCGTGCTCGGCGCGCTGCCCGGCCTGCCCAAGATCCAGGTCCACTGGCCGCTGATCGACTTCGAGTGCGGCCCCGAGCAGGGCGCGGACAACTTCATCGAGTGGTTCCACAAGGCCGACCGCGGTGAACTCGGCGCGTTCGTCCTGGTCATCGAGGGCTCGATCCCGAACGAGTCGATCAAGAGTGAGGGCTACTGGTGCGGGTTCGGCAACAACCCCGAAACCGGGCAGCCGATGACGACCAGCGAGTGGCTGGATCGCTTGGCGCCCAAGGCACTCGTCGTGCTCGCCGTGGGCACCTGCGCCACCTACGGCGGCATCCACGCGATGGCGGGCAACCCCACCGGCGCGATGGGCGTGCCCGACTACCTCGGCTGGGACTGGAAGTCCAGCGCGGGCATCCCGATCGTGTGCGTGCCCGGCTGCCCGATCCAGCCCGACAACCTGTCCGAGACGATCCTCTACCTGCTCTACCAGGCCTCCGGCCAGGCCCCGATGATCCCCCTGGACGACCAACTCCGGCCGACGTGGCTCTTCGGCGCGACCGTCCACGAAGGATGCGACCGCGCGGGCTACTACGAGCAGGGCCAGTTCGCCGACGCCTACGACTCGCCCAAGTGCCTGGTGAAACTCGGCTGCTGGGGCCCGGTCGTCAAGTGCAACGTGCCCAAGCGCGGCTGGATCAACGGTGTCGGCGGGTGCCCGAACGTGGGCGGCATCTGCATCGGCTGCACCATGCCCGGCTTCCCCGACAAGTTCATGCCGTTCATGGACGAGCCGCCCGGCTCGAAGGTGTCCACCCGGGCCAGCGGCGCCTACGGAAAGGTCATCCGCAGCCTGCGGAGCATCACCGGGAAGACCCTCGACAAGGAGCCGCGCTGGCGGCACAAGGGAAACAAGCTCACCACCGGCTACCAGCCCCGCCACTGACGACGACAACTGCTGCGAAAGGCGCATTTCGATGACCACCGCACGTAAAGGCAGTTCGAAGTCCGACCTGGTCGAGATGTCGTGGGACCCGATCACTCGGATCGTCGGCAGTCTCGGCATCTACACCAAGATCGACTGGGCGCAGAAGAAGGTCGTGGAGTGCCACAGCACGTCCTCGGTCTTCCGCGGCTACAGCATCTTCATGAAGGGCAAGGACCCGCGCGACGCGCATTTCATCACCAGCCGGATCTGCGGCATCTGCGGCGACAACCACGCCACATGTTCGGTGTACACCCAGAACATGGCCTACGGGGTGCGCCCGCCGCACCTGGGCGAGTGGATCCTCAACCTCGGCGAGGCCGCCGAGTACATGTTCGACCACTGCATCTTCCAGGAGAACCTGGTCGGGGTGGACTACTGCGAGAAGATGGTCCGCGAGACCAATCCCGGGGTCCTCGAACTGGCCAACCGAACCGAGGCGCCACACGCCGCCGAGCACGGCTACAAGTTCATCGGCGACATCATGCGCTCGCTCAACCCGCTGGAGGGCGAGTTCTACCGCGAGGCGCTGCAGGTCAGCCGGTACACCCGGGAGATGTTCTGCCTCATGGAGGGCAGGCACGTCCATCCATCCACTTTGTACCCGGGCGGCGTCGGCACGGTCGCGACGATCCAACTCTTCACCGACTACCTCACCCGGCTGATGCGCTACGTGGAGTTCATGAAGCGCGTGGTGCCGATGCACGACGACTTGTTCGACTTCTTCTACATGGCCCTGCCCGGGTACGAGGAGGTCGGCAGGCGGCGCATCCTGCTCAACTGCTGGGGCAGCCTGAACGACCCGCAGTACTGCGACTTCACCTACCGCAACATGACCGAGTGGGGCCGCAAGATGTTCGTCACCCCCGGGGTGGTGGTGGACGGCAAGCTCGTCACCACCGACCTGGTGGAGATCAACCTCGGCATCCGCATTCTGCTCGGCAGTTCCTTCTACGACGACTGGGACCAGGAGCCCAACTTCGTCGACCGCGACCCACTGGGCAACCCGGTCGACCACCGCCACCCGTGGAACCAGACCACCATCCCGCACCCGGCCAAGCGCGACTTCGACAGCAAGTACTCGTGGACGATGTCGCCGCGCTGGTTCGACGGCAAGGACTACTTGGCGCTGGACACCGGCGGCGGCCCCATCGCCCGACTGTGGACCACCGCGCTGGCGAACCTCGTGCACACCGACTACGTGCGCTCCACCGGACACAGCGTGGTGATCAACCTGCCGCGCACGGCGACCAAGCCGGAAGCAACCTTCGAGTGGAAGATTCCACAGTGGAGCAACGCCCTGGAGCGCAACCGGGCGCGCACCTACTTCCAGGCGTACGCCGCCGGTATGGCCCTGCACTTCGTGGAGAAGGCGCTGGCCGAGGTGCGCGCCGGGCACACCAAGACCTGGGAGCCGTTCACCGTCCCGGACGAGGCCGTGAGCTGCGGCTTCACCGAGGCCGTGCGCGGCGTGCTCTCCCACCACATGGTGATCAAGGGCGGCAAGATCGCGAACTACCACCCGTACCCGCCGACCCCGTGGAACGGCAGCGTCCGCGACTCCTACGGCACCCCCGGGCCGTACGAGGACGCGGTGCAGAACACGCCGATCTTCGAGGAGAACACCCAGGAGAACTTCAAGGGCATCGACATCATGCGCGCGGTCCGCAGCTTCGACCCGTGTCTGCCCTGCGGGGTGCACATGCATGTCGACAAGGGCGGCAAGAGCACGGTCCTCAAACGGCTGCACACCCCACACGCCTTCGGATCCGAACTCTGAGCGCGGACGGGGATCCGTCCATGACAAGGCAGGTACCGGAAGCAGCGGCCGTCGCGGCGAAGATCGAGGAGATCCTCGCCGATCTGGCCACGCTCGGCGACCCCGACGTGGGTCGCCGGGCGGAGGAACTGGTGCGCACCATCGTGGAGTTCTACGGCGCGGGTCTGGAGCGCCTGTTCGACGTCCTCGCCGAGGCCACTGGCGCGGACGTCGAGCGGGTGGTGCGCGAGCTGGCTGCCGACGACCTCGTCGGCAGCCTGCTCGTCCTGCACGACCTGCACCCGGATTCCACTATGGACCGGGTGAGCGCCGCACTGGAGAAGGTGCGGCCCTACCTCGGGTCGCACTCGGGCGACGTGGAACTGCTCGGGGTGGACGACGACGGCACGGTGCGGTTGCGGCTGGCGGGAAGTTGCAACGGCTGCCCGTCCTCGACGGTCACCGTCAAGCTGGCGATCGAGCAGGCGATCCACGACGCGGCACCGGAGATCGTCCGGGTCGACGTCGAGGGTGTGGTCGCCGAACCGGCCGCGGGCACCGGGCCGGGCGGGCGGCCGCTGCTGCCGATCAGCGCGTCGACCGCTCCCCCGCCCCCGCCACCGCGCTGGCTCGACGCCGACGGCCTCGACGGCATCGGCCCGGGTTCGGTGCGGGCGGCCAACGTCGGCGGCGCGCGCACCGTGGTGTGCAATGTGGACGGACAGCTCTACGCCTACCGCGACCGGTGTCCGGCCTGCTCGGCCGCGCTCGCGGGCGGCACGCTGACCGGCAGGCTGCTCGCCTGCCCGGCCTGTGGCGAACGCTACGACATCGTGCTCGCCGGGCGCGACGCCGAACACGACCGGCTGCATCTCGACCCGCTGCCGCTGCTCTCGGGCAACGGCGGAGTGCGGATCGCGGTGCCGTCATGACCTCCGGGCTGCGCCGGTTCCGAACCCGCCCGGAACCGGTCGCCGTGCCGCAGGCGGGCGAACGCTGCGAGATGTGCGCCGAGCCGATCAGCACGGAACACGGCCATGTGACCAATATCGAGACCAGGGCACTCATGTGCGCCTGCCGCGGCTGCTATCTGCTGTTCACGGCGCGCGGCGCGGGCGGCAGCAAGTTCCGCGCCGTGCCCGAACGCCACGTGTACGCGGAGTCGCTGCCCGGCGGCGCCCCGCTGTGGGACTCGGCCGGGATCCCGGTGCGGATGGCGTTCTTCTTCGCCAACTCCGATCTGGAGAAGACCGTGGCGTTCTACCCGAGCCCCGCCGGGGCGACGGAATCGCTGCTGGCGCTCGACTCGTGGACCGAGCTGGTGGCGGACAACGCCTGGTTGAGCGACCTCGTGCCGGACGTCGAGGCGCTGCTGATCATCAAGCAGGACCAGCGTTTCGAGGGTTTCCTGGTGCCGATCTCGTGCTGCTACGAGCTTGTCGGTCTGGTCAGGATGCACTGGCGGGGATTCGACGGCGGCACCGAGGCGTGGGCGAAGATCGACGGCTTCTTCGCCGCACTGCGCGCCCGTTCCACCGCCGCGGGGAGCGCCGATGCCTGACCTCGCGTTCGAGTGTCTCGATGTCCGGCCGGAGCAGTACGGGACGAGCCCGACCCTGCTGTTCCGGCTGCAGATCGCCGAGACCACCGCGGCGTCGATCCACGCGATCGCGCTGCGGGTGCAGATTCGGATCGAGCCGCAGCGCAGACGCTACGACGCGCACGAGTCGGAGCTGCTGGCGTCGCTGTTCGGCGACCCGTCCCGCTTCGGCGACACGCTCAAACCCATGCAGTTCGCCGCCGTCTCGGTCATGGTGCCCAGCTTCACCGGGTCGATCGAGGTCGACGTGCCGGTGCCGTGCAGCTACGACCTGGAAGTGGCCACGGGCAAGTACTTCCACGCCCTGGCCGACGGCGTGGTGCCGATGGTGATGTTGTTCAGCGGCACGGTCTTCGCCAAGAACGGCGACAAGTTCTGGGTCAGCCAGGTGCCCTGGCACCAGGAGGCGAACTACCGGCTGCCGATCGCCGTGTGGCGCGAGCTGATGGACACCTACTTCCCCAACCAGGCGTGGGTCCGGGTGCACCGCGAGACGATCGACGCGCTGCTGCGGTTCAAGGCCGAGCACGCGCTGCCGACCTGGGACGCCGCGTTCGCGGCCCTGCTGGCCAAGGCCAAGGAGGCGACCGGATGACGACCTTCTCCACCACCGCGTTCTCCGCCGCCCTCGCCGTCGCGGATGCCGTGCTGTACGAGGGATATCTGCTCTACCCCTACCGGGCCTCGGCGGCGAAGAACCAGATCCGCTGGCAGTGGGGCGTGCTGATGCCCCAGGCGTTCGCCGACGCCGGGTCGGGCGAGCACGCGGACAACCGGACCGAGTGCTTGGTGGAACCGGGTTCACACGCGACCCTGCACGTGCGGCTGCGGTTCCTGCAGGTGCAGTCGCGCACGGTCGAGGTGTCCGGGGCGGCGGTGCCCTCGGTCACCGTGGCGGGCACGGAGTACACGAGCTGGGACGAGGCTGTCGAGCGCGAGGTGGACGCCGTGCTGCGGTTCGCCGACCTGCTCGCGGGCGACAACCTGGTTCCGTTCACTGTGGACAGTGGGGAGGACGCCGAGGAGTTGACGCCCACCACCCGGATCGTGCGGCGCCGCGCGCAACTCGACGGTGTGCTCACGGTTCGCGCGGACTCGCTGGACGGCCCGTACGGCGGGGTGCGGCTGCGAGTCGACGTGGCGAACACGTCCACGGCCGTCCCGGCGGACCGGACCGAGGCGCTGCGCGGCGCCCTGATCGCCGCGCACAGCCTGCTCGCCGTGTCGCCAGGACGGTTCCTGTCGATGGTCGAACCGCCCGAGTGGGCGCAGTTCGCGGTGGCCGCGTGCCGCAACGAGCGGGTGTGGCCGATCCTGGTCGGCGACCCCGGCGACGAGGTCGTGCTGTCCTCGCCGATCATCCTCTACGACCACCCGTCGATCGCGCCGGAGAGCGCGGGAAACCTGTTCGACGGCTTGGAGATCGACGAGATCCTGACCCTGCGCACGATGGCGCTGACCGACGAGGAGAAGCGCGAGGCCCGAGCCACCGACGAGAAGGCCCGCGAGATCGTCGACCGGGTCGACAACATGCCGCCCGAACTGCTCGAACGGCTGCACGGCACGATCCGCTACCTCAAGGCCGCCACCGGCGAGCGCGAGGAGGTCGACATCACCGCCCGGCCCGACGTGCCGTGGTGGGACCCGGGTGCCGACACATCGGTGTCGCCCGGGACCGACCACGTGATCGTCGCGGGTGTCGCGGTGGCCAAGGGCAGCCGGGTGGTCCTGCGGCCAGGGTCGCGCCGATCCGACGCCCAGGACATGTTCCTGGCCGGGCGCACCGCGCTCGTCGCCGCCGTACTGTCCGATGTGGACAATCAGCTCTACGTCGCGGTCACCCTGGAGGACGACCCGGCCGCCGACCTGCAGATCGCGCACGGCCGGTTCCGGTACTTCTCGCCGGACGAGATCGAGCCGCTGCCATGAGGATCCTGGTGGCGGGCATCGGCAACATCTTCCTCGGCGACGACGGGTTCGGCGTCGAGGCCACCCGCCGACTGTCCGAACTGGACTTCCCGACCGAGGTGCGGGTGACCGACTACGGCATCCGCGGCATGCACCTGGCGTACGACCTGCTCGCGGGCTACGACGTCACGATCATGGTGGACGCCACCGCGCGCGGCGAGCCGCCCGGCACCATCACGGTGCTCGAACTCGACACCTCGGAACCGGCGGGCGAACCCGCCGTCGAGGCGCACAGCATGACCCCGGACACCGTGCTCGATCTGGTGCACGTGCTCGGCGGCAGCCCGGGGCGGGTGCTGCTGGTCGGCTGCGAGCCCGCCTCGCTGGACCCGGGCATCGGGCTGAGCGAGCCGGTGCGCGCCGCCGTCGACCCCGCCGTGGCCGAGGTCGTCGACCTGGTCTCGACCCTGTTGTCTCCCGTGGGAGAGGGGGTGTGACATGCGCCGACTGTTCTTTCTGCTGACCTTCGTCGGCCTCGGCGCGGCGATCTTCAAGCTCGTCGGGCCCGACATCAAGCGATACCTGGACATGCGCAAGATGTGAGGGATTTCCGGTCACCGAAAGGAAGGTGTCGCCATGTGCCTGGGCATACCAGGGGAGGTCATCGAGATCCTGACCGACAAACCGGACCTCGCCAAAGTCGACGTGTGCGGGGTGAAGCGGGCTATCAACATCGGCCTGCTCACCGAGGACCCGCCGGTGCCCGGTGAATGGGTGCTGATCCACGTCGGGTTCGCACTGTCCAAAATAGACGAAGCCGAGGCCGCGAAGGCGTTGGAATTCCTCGAAAGCATCGGCAAGGCCTACGACGACGAGATCGCCGCGTTTCTGGAGTCACGGATCGACTAGAGACCGGAAGTCCGAGGGAACGGAAGTACTGCCATGCGGTTCGTCGACGAGTTCCGCGACGCCGAGAAGGCGCGCGCACTGTCCGCCAGGATCGCCGGGCTCTGCGCGCCCGGCAGGCACTACAAGTTCATGGAGGTGTGCGGCGGGCACACGCACACCATCTACAAGCACGGGTTGGAGGACTACCTGCCCGAGAGCATCACGCTCGTGCACGGGCCCGGCTGCCCGGTGTGCGTTATCCCGATGGGCCGGGTGGACGACGCCATCCACATCGCCCGCCAACCCGGGGTGCTGATGACCTCGTTCGGCGACATGATGCGGGTGCCCGGGTCGGGCGGGAACTTCTTCGACTCCAACGCCGAGGGCACCAACATTCGGATGGTGTACTCGCCGCTGGACTCGCTCAAGATCGCCCGGCAGAACCCGGATCTGCACGTGGTGTTCATGGCGATCGGGTTCGAGACGACCGCGCCATCCACGGCGATGACCGTGCTGCGCGCGGCCAGGGAGGGCATCGAGAACTTCTCGGTGTTCGCCAACCACGTCACGATCGTCCCGGCCATCAAGGCGATCCTGGACTCCCCCGACCTGCGCCTCGACGGGTTCATCGGGCCGGGCCACGTGTCCACCGTGATCGGCTGCGCGCCGTACGAGTTCATCGCGCGCGACTACCGCAAGCCGGTCGTGGTCGCGGGTTTCGAGCCGTTGGACATCCTGCAGTCGATCTACCTGCTGATGGTGCAGTTGGCCGAGGACCGGTCCGAAGTGGAGAACCAGTACTCGCGGGTGGTGCCGTGGGAGGGCAACCCGGTGGCACTACGGGCCATCGGCGAGGTCATGGAGCTGCGGCCGTACTTCGAGTGGCGCGGCCTGGGCTTCATCTCCCACTCGGCGCTGCGGGTGCGCGAGGCATACGCCGCCTTCGACGCCGAGCAGCGGTACGACCTGCCCGGCGTCCGGGTCGCCGACCCGAAGGCGTGCCAGTGCGGCGAGGTGCTCAAGGGCGTACTCAAACCGTGGGAGTGCAAGGTGTTCGGCACCGCGTGCACCCCGGAGACGCCGATCGGAACGTGCATGGTGTCCCCGGAGGGCGCCTGCGCGGCCTACTACAACTTCGGTCGGTTCACCCGGCAGCGGGTGCGGGAGGCGAGCAGTACGTGACCAGCCGCGAACAGCAGGTCCTCGACCGCATCGACAAGGCACGGCGGCGGCGCGCCAGGGTCCGGGAGGAACGGATCACGCTGTCGCACGGCTCGGGCGGCAAGGCCACCCAGACCCTGGTGGAGGCGGTGTTCCTCGACGCGTTCCGCAACCCGCTGCTCGAACCGCTGGAGGATGCCGCCGTGTTCACTGTGGACGGTGCGCGGCTCGCGCTGACCACGGACTCCTACGTGGTGTCGCCGCTGTTCTTCCCCGGCGGCGACATCGGCGACCTCGCGGTGAACGGGACGGTGAACGACCTCGCCGTCTCGGGCGCCCGACCGCTGTACCTGACCGCGGGTTTCATTCTGGAGGAGGGCTTTCCGGTCGCGGACCTGACCAGGATAGTCGACTCCATGGCGCGTGCCGCCGAGGTGGCGGGTGTCAAGATCGTCACCGGCGACACGAAGGTGGTGCAGCGCGGCAAGGCCGACGGCTGCTACATCAACACCGCCGGGGTCGGCGTCCTCGACCGGGACACCCACCTCGGCGCGGCCACGGCGCGGCCGGGCGACGTGGTGCTGGTGTCCGGCCCGATCGGCGAGCACGGCATCACCATCATGCTCGCCCGCGGCGAACTGGACATCGACGCCGACCTGGAGTCCGACACGGCCCCGGTGCACGGTCTGGTGGCGGCGCTGCTGGCCGCCACGCCGGGCGTGCGGGCGATGCGCGACGCGACCCGAGGCGGTGTGGCGACGATCCTCAACGAGGTAGCCAAGGCCGCCGACGTGGCCGTGGTGGTCGACGAGGCCGCCATCCCGGTGAAGGCCGAGGTGCGCGGGGCGTCCGAACTGCTCGGCATCGACCCGCTGTATGTCGCCTGCGAGGGCCGGATCGTGGTGATCGTCGACGGCGCGCACGCGGACACGGCACTGGCGGCGATGCGCGCGCATCCGTTGGGCGAGCAGGCCGCCGTCATCGGCCGGGTGAAGGCGGACCCGCCCGGACTGGTGCTGCTCAACACCGCGTTCGGCGGCACCCGGATCGTGGACCTGCTGGTCGGTGACCCGCTGCCGAGGATCTGCTGATGCACGAGCTGTCGATCACCCAGAGCATCGTCGAGACGATCGAGGACCGGCTCGACGGTGCCCGGGTGACGGTCGTGCGGCTGGAGGTCGGCAAGCTCGCGGGCATCGTGTGCGACTCGCTGCGGTTCTGTTTCGACGTGGTGGCGGCGGGCACGACCATGGAGGGCGCCCGGCTGGACATCGATGAGCCGGTCGGGCTGGGTCGGTGCCGGGACTGCGGCGCCGAACAGGAGTACGGCGACCTGATCCTGTTGTGCGACTGCGGAAGCGCCGACATCGAGGTGCTCGCGGGCCGGGAACTGCGGATCACGAGCGTGGAGGTGGCCTGACATGTGCACGACCTGCGGCTGCTCGGACGACGCCGGGGTCAGGGTCATCGACCCGGACCACATCCATGAGCACGGCCACGGGCATGGCCACGAGCACGGGCATGGCCACGGGCGCACGGTGTCGCTGGAAGTGGATGTGCTGGCCAAGAACGACTCCCTCGCCGAACGCAACCGGGCGTGGCTCGCCGAGCGCGGCACGGGCGCGGTCAACCTGATGAGTTCGCCCGGCTCGGGCAAGACCACCTTGCTGGAGCGCACGGTGCGCGAACTGTCCGGCGAGTTGCCGGTGAGCGTGATCGAGGGCGACCAGGAGACGCTGTTCGACGCCGAGCGCATTCGCGCCACCGGCTGCCGCGTCGTGCAGGTCAACACCGGCGCGGGCTGCCACCTCGACGCGGACATGCTCGCCGCGGCCCTGCGCACGCTCGACCCGCCGCGCGGCGGCGTGGTGTTCGTGGAGAACGTGGGCAACCTGGTCTGCCCGGCCCTGTTCGACCTCGGCGAGAGCTGCCGCGCGGTGGTCATGTCGGTCACCGAGGGCGCGGACAAGCCGCTGAAGTACCCGCACATGTTCGCCACCGCGGACGTCGTGCTGCTCAACAAGATCGACCTACTGCCCTATGTGGACTTCGACGTGGCCAGGTTCCGCACGGACGCCAGGAAAGTGCGCCCCCGGGTCGAAGTCCTCGAACTGTCCGCCACCCGCGGCGACGGCGTGGACGCCTGGTATTCCTGGCTGCGAAAGCGATTCCCGGCCGCTCAGCCCGGCTGACGCGCCCGCGCGGCCGCCACCGCGACCTGGCCGAGGCTGATCCCGCCGTCGTTGGTCGGGACCTGGCAGTGGGTGAGCACCTCGAACCCGTTGACCCGCAGGCGATCCACCACCCGGTCCACCAGCAGCAGGTTCTGGAACACGCCGCCGGACAGGGCGACCGTGGCCAGGCCGCTGGTGTCGCGCAGCCACCCGCAGGTGCGCACGATCGCGTCGGCGACCCCGTTGTGGAACCGGGCGGCGATCACCGGCTGTGCGACGCCGTCGAGCAGGTCCCGGGCGGCGGCGCGGACGAGGTCGGCGCCCACCAGCACGCCGTCGTCGGTCAGGTCGGCGAGGTAGCTGCCGCGCTCGGTCGGGTCGGCGCACTGTTCCAACTCGACGGCGGCCTGGCCCTCGTAGTTGATCGTGTCCCGCAGGCCGATGAGCGCGGCGACCGCGTCGAACAGCCTGCCCGCGCTGGAGGTCAGCGGTGCGTTGACGCCCTTGCGGGCCATCTCCCGCACCTGCTCCCAGTGCTCCCGGTGCGCCACTGGGAGGTCATCTGTCACCCGCGCCGCGTCCACATAGGACGCCGCCATTCGCCACGGCTGGCGGATCGCCGCCGCGCCGCCTGGCATCGGGACCGGCGCGAGGTGCGCGGCGCGCTCGAAGGACAGCAGGTCGGCCAGCAGGAACTCGCCGCCCCACAGGGTTCCGTCGGTGCCGTAGCCCAGGCCGTCGAAGGCCACCCCGATGACCGGACCGGACACCCCGTTGTCGGCGAGGCACGACGCGATGTGCGCGTGGTGGTGTTGCACCCCTTCGAGGTCGACGCCGTCGAGGTCGAGCGCGTACTTGGTGGACAGGTACTCCGGGTGCAGGTCGTGCGCCACGATCTCGGGGGCGATGTCGAAGACCCGGGTGAAGTGCTCGATCCCGGCGGTGAACGAGCCCAGCGTGGCGTAGTTCTCCAGATCGCCGATGTGGTGGGACAGGAACGCGTGGTTGCCTTTGGCGGCACAGAAGGTGTTCTTCAACTCGGCCCCGCAGGCCAGGATCGGGCGCGGGCAGGGCGCGGCCAGCCGCACCGGCTCGGGCACGTAGCCGCGCGAGCGGCGCAGCACGGACTCCCCGCCGCGCAGCGGCCGGACCACGGAGTCGTCGGTGCGCACGTGGATCGGCCGGTCGTGGGTGAGCACGGCGTCGGCGATCCCGGCCAGCCGGGCGAACGCGTCGTCGTCGAGGTGGGCGATCGGCTCGTCGGAGACATTGCCGCTGGTGAGCACGATCGGCTCGCCGACGGCGTGCAGGAGCAGGTGGTGCAGCGGGGTGTAGGGCAGCATCAGCCCCAGTTCCCGGTTGCCCGGCGCGACCGACGGCGCGACCGGCGCGTCCGCCCGGCGCGGCAGCAGCACGATCGGCCGCCTGCGTCCGGCCAGCACGCCCGCGCCCACATCGTCCACTTGGCACACTCGACGGGCCTCGGCCAGATCGGCCACCATCAGCGCGAACGGCTTGTCCTCGCGGTGTTTCCGCGCGCGCAGGCTCGCGGTGGCGGACTCGCTGCCAGCGAGCGCGGCGAGGTGGTAGCCGCCGAGTCCCTTGACCGCGACCACCTTGCCCACGTGCAGCAGCGCCGCCGTCTCCCCCACCGGGTCGCCCGCCAGCCGCTCCCCGGCGGGCGTACACAGCCGCAGGGTCGGGCCGCAGTCGGCGCAGCAGGTGGGCTGCGCGTGGAACCGGCGGTCGCCCGGGTCGTGGTATTCCGCCGAACAGGCCGCGCACATCGCGAAGTCCGCCATCGTCGTGAGTGGACGGTCGTAGGGCACGTCGCGCACGATGGTGAAGCGGGGGCCGCAGTTCGTGCAGTTGACGAACGGGTAGCCGAAGCGCCGGTCGAGCGGGTCGCCCAGCTCGCGCAGGCAGTCGGCGCAGGTGGCGCTGTCGGCCGAGATCAGCGTCCGGCGCGCGCCCGCGGCCGCGCTGGCCACGATCCGAAACTCGACGGCGCCCGACGCGGTGCCCGCCCGCGCGGTGATGCGCTCGATCGCGGCCAACGGCGGCGGATCGTGGGCGAGGTCGGCGAGGAACCGCTCGACCGCCGCCGCGGGCCCCTCGACCTCGATGAACACCCCGTCGACGTCGTTGCCGACCAGCCCGGCCAGCCCGAGGCCGCGCGCGAGCGCGTACACGTAGGGCCGGAACCCCACCCCTTGCACCACACCCTCGACCCGGACGTCATACCGGACTGCGCCAGTCACCCACCCAGTGTGGCCGCACCGGAACCCGCGCGCGACCCCGCTTTGTGGTCTGGACACATGCTGGGTTTGGTGAATTTGTGGTCGATGCCGGCTACCTGACCGGCGTTTTTGCTTGGACCATGGGAGAACAGCAGAAATCGACGAGACGCGGCGGAAGAGATTGTCGAGATGAGCGGCGGAAGATGCTGTCCGCAGTGCGGACTTCCGACCGGCGAGCCCCCCGGCGACTTCACCGGAGACACCGTCGAGTCCCTCAGCCGGGAAGTGCGTGTCCTGCGGGAAACGATCGCTCGGCTGCGGGGTGCGGGCGCGGGCCGGTCCGACACCGGGCCGCACGCCCGGGTGCACCCCGCCGCGAGCGGCTGATCGGCAAGCAGATCCCGCGGGCCGAGGACCGAAACACGAAAGACGACACGAGGAGTCCTGGCGCCATGACGGGCAACTACGCCGACGACGAATTCCTGTTCACCTCGGAATCGGTCACCGAAGGCCATCCCGACAAGATGGCCGACCAGATCTCCGACGCCGTGCTCGACGCGGCGCTGCGCGCCGACCCGTATTCGCGGGTCGCCTGCGAGACCATGCTGACCACCGGACTCGTGCTGGTCGCGGGTGAGATCACCACACCGGTCACGCTGAACATCGCCGACATCGTGCGCGGCACGATCCACGACATCGGCTACACCTCGGCGTGCGGCTTCGACGGGTCGAGCTGCGCGGTGATCACCGCGCTGGGCACCCAGTCGCCGGACATCGCGCAGGGCGTCGACACCGCGCACGAGCACCGCAGCGCGCTGAGCGAGGACGAACTGGACCGGATCGGCGCGGGCGACCAGGGGATGATGTTCGGCTACGCCACCAACGAGACCCCCGAGCTGATGCCGATGCCGATCGCGCTGGCGCACCGGCTCGCGCGCCAACTCGCCCGCATGCGCAAGTCCGGCGTCATGCCGCATCTTCGGCCGGACGGAAAGACCCAGGTCACCGTGCGCTACCGGGACGGCGTGCCGGTGGGTGTGGAGAAGGTGCTCATCTCCACTCAGCACGACGAGGGCTCCGACCGGCTGCTGCCCGACGAGCTGTGGGAGAACGTGGTCACCCAGGTGATCCCGCCGGACCTCTACGACCCCGTGCTGCTGCGCGCGAACCTCTACGTCAATCCGACCGGCCGGTTCGTGATCGGCGGCCCGGTGGGCGACGCCGGGCTGACCGGCCGCAAGATCATCGTGGACACCTACGGCGGCTTCGCCAGACACGGCGGCGGCGCGTTCTCCGGCAAAGATCCGTCCAAAGTAGACCGTTCGGCGGCGTACGCGGCCCGCTACGTGGCCAAGAACGTGGTGGCCGCGGGACTTGCCGACCGGGTCGAGGTGCAGGTCGCCTACGCCATCGGCGTGGCCCGCCCGCTGTCGCTGCTGGTCGAGACCTTCGGCACCGAACGGGTCTCGCGCTCGCGCATCCTGAGCCTGGTCGAGGAGAACTTCGACCTGCGCCCGGGCGCGTTCCGCGAGTATCTCAAGCTGCACCGGCCGATCTACGCCAAAACCGCCACCTACGGCCATTTCGGCCGGGACGAGGAAGAATTCACCTGGGAGCACACCGATCGCGCGGACCAGTTGCGCGCGGCCGCGGGTATCGCCGCCGTGGCGGTGTGACCGCGATGGCAGAGCTGGACCTCGTGGTCACCGGGTCGATCGCGACCGACTACCTGATGGTGTTCCCCGGCCGCTTCGCCGAGCAGTTGGTGGAGGGGCAGTTGGCCAAGGTGTCACTGTCGTTCCTGGTGGACGACCTGCAGATCCGCCGGGGCGGGGTCGCGGCGAACATCGCCTACGGCCTGGGCTGTCTGGGCCTGAAGTCCACATTGGTCGGCGCGGTCGGCGCGGACTTCGCCGAGTACCGGTCCTGGCTCGACGCGCACGGCGTCGACACCAAGCACGTGCGGGTCTCCGAACAGCGGCACACGGCCCGGTTCCTGTGCACCACCGACGCCGACCACAACCAGATCGCGTCGTTCTACTCCGGGGCGATGGACGAGGCGGGCGAGATCGACCTGCGGCCCATCCTCGCCACCCGCACCGGCACGCCGCTGGTCGTGGTCAGCCCCAACGACCCGGCCGCGATGCTGCGGCACACCCGGGAGTGCCGCGAGGACGGCGTCGCGTTCGCCGCGGACCCCTCGCAGCAGATCCCCCGGTTGAGCGGCGCGGACCTACGCACGCTGGTCGATGGCGCGGCCTACCTGTTCACCAACGAGTACGAGCGCAGCCTGCTCGTGGAGAAGACCGGCTGGACCGACGCCGACGTGCTGGCCCGCGTCGGCACGTGGATCACCACCCTGGGCCCGCAGGGCGCGCGGGTCGAATCCCGCGACGGTCGGCCGATGACCGTGTCGGCGGCAGCCGAGCGCGCCAAGGCCGACCCGACCGGCGTCGGCGACGCCTTCCGCGCCGGGTTCCTGGCCGGGATCGCGTGGGGCCTCGACGCCCAGCGCGGCGCTCAGCTCGGCTGTATGCAGGCCGCGTTGGTGATCGAGACCGTCGGCACCCAGGAGTACCTGTTCGACCAGGTCGAGTTCCTCGACCGGTTCACCGAGGCGTACGGACCGGCTGCCGCGCAAGCGGTGTCGCCCCGCCTGCAGTCCACTGTGGTCGGTCGGATGGCCGCACCCGCCAAGGAGAAGGTATGACCACGCTCGACCACAAGGTAGCCGATCTGTCCCTCGCCGCGTTCGGCCGCAAGGAGATCGACCTGGCGGAGAACGAGATGCCCGGGCTGATGTCCACCCGCGCGGAGTTCGCCGCCGCGCAGCCGCTGCGCGGGGCGCGGATCGCCGGGTCGCTGCACATGACCGTGCAGACCGCCGTACTGATCGAGACCCTGGTCGCGCTCGGCGCGCAGGTGCGGTGGGTGAGCTGCAACATCTTCTCCACCCAGGACCACGCCGCGGCGGCGACCGTCGTCGGCCCCGAGGGCAGCATCGATGCGCCTGCGGGCGTGCCGGTGTTCGCGTGGAAAGGCGAGACGCTGGAGGAGTACTGGTGGTGCACCGACCAACTCTTCTCGTTCACCGACGACAACGGTGCGCCAGTCGGCCCGAACATGATCCTCGACGATGGCGGCGACGCGACACTGTTGGTACACAAGGGAGTCGAGTACGAGAAGACCGGCGTGGTGCCCAACGCCGAGGACGAGGACCCGCACGAGTACCGGATCATCCTGGACCTGCTGCGGCGCAGCGTGGCCGAGCGGCCCGGCCGGTTCACCGCGATGGCGGCGGACATCCTCGGCGTCACCGAGGAGACCACCACGGGCGTGCACCGGCTCTACGAGTTCGCCCGCGCGGGCGAATTGCTGTTCCCCGCGATCAACGTCAACGACTCGGTGACGAAGTCGAAGTTCGACAACAAGTACGGCATCCGGCACTCCCTGGTCGACGGCATCAACCGCGGCACCGACGTCCTCATCGGCGGCAAGGTGACGGTGGTCTGCGGCTACGGCGACGTCGGCAAGGGCGCGGCGGAGTCGCTGCGCGGACAGGGCGCGCGGGTGGTCGTCACCGAGATCGACCCGATCTGCGCGCTGCAGGCAGCGATGGACGGCTACCAGGTGACCACGTTGGACGATGTGGTCGCCACGGCGGACATGTTCATCACGACCACAGGCAACAAGGACATCATCCTCGCCGAGGACATGGCCGCGATGAAGCACCAGGCGATCGTGGGCAACATCGGCCACTTCGACAACGAGATCGACATCGTCGGCCTGGAGCGCACCCCGGGGATCGTGA
>NZ_JBQTHF010000059.1:0-79286 GCF_052390155.1 Actinokineospora sp.
AGCCCAGTCCGCACATCGAGTGGGTGGGTAGTGGGTTGGAGTTGTTGCGGGAGGGTCGGTCGTGGGTGGCCGGGGAGCGGCCGCGGCGTGCGGGTGTGTCGTCGTTCGGGCTCAGTGGCACCAATGCGCACGTGATCATCGAGGAGCCGCCCGCCCGCGAAACCGCCGCGCCGCCCGCGCCGCTTGCCGCCTACCCGCTTCTCGTGTCCGGCCGAGACGAGTCCGCCGTCCGTGCTCAGGCGAGCCGGTGGGCGGACTGGCTCGACAGCCACCCAGACGCGCGGCTGACCGACGTCGCGGCAACGGCCGCGCTGCGCCGCACCCACTTCGACTACCGGGCGGGCGCCGTCGTCACGTCCACAATGGACGCCGTGGCCGCACTGCGCGGCATCGCCGACGGCCGCACCGCGGTCACCCCCGTCGGGCCAGGGGACGTGGCGGTGCTGTTCACCGGGCAGGGCAGTCAGGAGCCTGGGATGGGGCGTGCACTGTACGCCGGGTTCTCGGTGTTTCGGGCGGCGTTCGACGAGGTGTGTGCGGAGTTCGGCGAGTACTTGGCGCATCCGCTGGCGGAGGTTGTGCTTGGCGGGTCGGATTTGGTGCACCGGACCGAGTACACGCAGCCCGCGCTGTTCGCGTTCGAGGTGGCGTTGTTTCGGTTGTGGGAGTCGTGGGGTTTGCGGGTGTCGGCTTTGGCCGGGCATTCGGTGGGTGAGTTGGTGGCGGCGTATGTCGCTGACGTGTTGTCGCTGGGCGACGCGGTTCGACTCGTCGCCGCGAGGGGACGCCTGATGCAGGCGTGTCCAGAGGGTGGGGCGATGGTGTCCGTGGGGGCCGGGGAGGAGGAGGTTCGGGCGGCGATCGCGGGCTTTGACCATGTGGTGTCCATCGCCGGGATCAACACTCCCACCCAGACCGTGATCAGTGGTGACGCCGACGCGGTCGATGCGGTGGCTCGTCGGTTCGCGGAGCGGGGTCGCAGGACGCGGCGGTTGCGGGTTTCGCACGCTTTCCACAGTGTGCACATGGATTCCGTGCTGGGTGAGTTCGCGCGGGTGGCGGCGACGTGTGAGTTCCGGGTGCCGCGTATTCCGATCGTCAGCACTGTGACCGGTGCGCGGTTGGATCACGTGGATGCGGACTACTGGGTGGCGCAGGTTCGTGGCACGGTGCGGTTCACCGATGCCCTGCGTACCCTCGCCGATACCGGGGTGTTCTTGGAATGCGGTCCCGGCACTGCCCTCACCGCGATGGCCGCGTCCACTGTGGACGACATCGCTTGTGTGGCCGCGCTCGGCGACGGTCTGCCGTACGCGGGCGCGGTCGCCCTGTATGCGGCGGGCGTCGCCCTGGACTGGTCGGCGATCCTCGCCGACACGCCCGCGTCCGACCTGCCGACCTACCCGTTCGCGCGGCACCGCTACTGGATCGACCCGATCGCCAGGCCGGACGCCAGGCGCTCCGGTCTCGACGCCACCGGGCACCCGTGGCTGGCTGCCGCGACCGCACTGGCAGACGGCGGCGGGCACCTGTTCACCGGTCGTGTCTGTGCGGCCGAACACCGGTGGCTCGCCGACCACGCCGTGCACGGCACCGTCCTCATGCCCGGCACCGGCCTGCTCGAACTGGCCGCCGCCGCCGCGCGGGCCCTCGACGCGGGTGGTGTCGGCGAACTCACCCTCGCCCAGCCGCTGCCGCTGACCGGCGTCCCGCTGCGGTTGCAGGTCCGCGTCGGTCCCCCCGAGGAGCGGGGCAGGCCGATCGAGATCCACAGCAGGCCCGAGTCCGGCGACGGCGAGTGGACCCTGCACGCCACCGGCGCCCTTGCCGAGGTCGCTGCCCAGCCCGTGCCCGCCGACCTGCGTAGCTGGCCGGTCCTCGGCGCCGAGCCCGTCCCGGTCGAGGGCGTCTACCCGGATCTGCGCAGCCGCGGGCTGGAATATGGTCCCGCCTTCCGCGGTCTCGCCGAACTGGCCGAGCGGGACGGGGTGGCTTTCGCCCGGGTCGTGCTGCCCGACGCGGTCCAGTCCGGGGCCGCGGGCTTCGGGCTGCACCCGGCGCTGCTCGACGGCGCGCTGCACGCCTTGGCCGCGCTGTCCGGGTCGGACGCCGCCGTGCTGCTGCCGTTCGCCTGGTCCGGGGTGAGCCTGGCCGAAGGCAGCCCCACCGAACTGCGGGTGCGCGTCGAACTCCTCGCCCTGGACAGCGACAGCGGACACGCCCGGCTCGACGCCACCGACCCCTCGGGCAGGCCGGTGATCAGCGTCGGCAGACTCGATCTCGTGCGGGTCACGCCCGAGCGGTTGCGCGTCCGCCCGCCGGGCGCCGACCACCTGTACAAGATCGGGTTCAACGCGATCACGGCCCCGACTGCCCAACCTGGCGCCGCCGTTGCCGTCGTCGGCGCCGGGGCCGTAGCCGAACTGCTCGGCGTCGCGCCGGTCGCCGACCTCAACACACTGCTCGCCCGGCCGGTGCCGCCGCACGTCCTGGTCGACCTGACCGCACCTACCCGCGGCGACCTTGCCACCGCCGCCGGGCACGAGGCCATCCATGCCCTCGACTGGATCCAGGGCGCCCTCGCCGAACCGGGTCTCGACGCCGCCGAACTGATCTGGGTCACCCGCGACGCGGTCAGCGCGGGGCCGGACGACGCCGTGTCGGACCTCGCCAGAGCCGCGGTCTGGGGGCTGGTGCGCGCGGTCAGGGCCGAGTATCCGCAGCGGTCGCTGCGGCTGATCGACCTCGGCGCCGACGTCACCGACGGCGCCCTGCTCGCCCACGCCGTCGGCACCGCCGACGAGCCCGAACTGGTGCTGCGCGAGGACCGCGTCCTCGTCCCCCGGCTGGCCAAGGTCACCGACGCCGTCGCGTTGCCCGACGACCCGCCGTGGCAGCTCGACATCCCGGAGAAGGGCAGGCTCGACGCGTTCGCCATGCGCCCGGTCGAGCGGGTCGAGCTGCCCGCGGGGCACGTCCGTGTGCGGGTGCGCGCGGCGGGCATGAACTTCCGCGACGTGCTCAACGCGCTCGACGTGGTGCACGCCCCGCAGCTCGGCCTGGAATGCGCAGGCGAGGTCGTCGCGGTCGGGGCCGACGTCACCGGCCTGCGGGCGGGGGATCGGGTGCTGGGGCTGGCCATCGGCGCTTTCGGCACCGAGGTCGTCGTCGACGCCCGGATGATGGTGCCGATCCCCGGCACCCTCGGATTCGCCGACGCGGCGACCGTGCCGCTGGTGTTCCTGACCGCGCACTACGCCCTGAACGAGCTGGCGGCGATCCGCGCCGGGCAGCGGCTTGTCGTGCACGCGGCGGCAGGAGGTGTCGGCATGGCGGCGGTGCAGTTGGCCGAACACCTCGGCGTCGAGGTGTATGCCACGGCCAGCCCGGGCAAGTGGCCCACCCTGCGCGCACTCGGCATCCCCGACGACCGCATCGCGTCCTCCCGGGACACGGGGTTCGAGCGGCGGTTCCTCGACCGGACCGGTGGGCAGGGCGCTGACGCCGTGCTCAACGCCCTGGCGGGGGAGTTCGTCGACGCCTCGCTGCGGCTGCTGCCCCGCGGCGGGCACTTCCTGGAGATGGGCAAGACCGACGTCCGAGACGCCGCCGAGGTGGCCGCCGCCCACCCGGGCGTGCGGTACGCCGCGTTCGACCTGATGGGCAGCGGTCCCGAGCGGATCGGCGAGATGCTCCGGGTCGTCGCCGACCTGCTGGAGCGGGGGGTGATCCGGCCGCTTCCGCTGGCGGGCTACGACGTGCGCGAGGCGCCTGCCGCATTCCGCACCATGGCCAAGGGCAGACACATCGGCAAGATCGTGCTCAGCCCGCCGCGCGCGCTCGACCCCGACGGCACCGTGCTGGTCACCGGCGGCACCGGCGAGCTGGGCGCGCTGGTGGCCCGGCACCTGGTGCGCGGGCACGGAGTCCGGCACCTCGTGCTCGTCTCGCGCAGCGGCATGGACGCCCCCGGCGCGGCCGAACTCGGCGCGGAGCTGGCGGCCGACGGCGCCGCGGTGCGGGTGCTGGCCCGAGACGTCGCCCAGCGAGCCGACGTCGCCGCCGCATTGTCCGAAGTGGACAAAGCGCACCCGCTCACCGCCGTTGTGCACCTGGCCGCCGTACTCGACGACGGGGTGGCGCAGAACCAGGACGCCGAGCGGTTCGCCCGCGTGCTGGGGCCCAAGCTCACCGGGGCGGTGCACCTGCACGAGCTGACCGAGGGCCTTGACCTCGCGGCGTTCGTGCTGTTCTCCTCGATTGCGGGCACGTTCGGCTCGCCGGGGCAGAGCACCTACGCCGCGGCCAACGCCTTCCTCGACGCGCTCGCCGCGCACCGGCGCGGGCGCGGGCTGCCGGGCGTGAGCCTGGCGTGGGGGCTGTGGGCGCCGGAGGGCGCGGGCATGACCGCCCGGCTCGGCGCGGCCGACCTCGATCGGATCAGCCGCTCGGGCGCGGGCGCGCTGACCGGCAGCGAGGGGATGGTGCTGTTCGACGCGGTGCTGCACCGGCCGGAAGCCCACCTGGTTCCGGTCAAGCTCGACCTGCCGACCTTGCGGCGCGCGGCCGAACCGCCCGCGCTGTTTCGCGGGCTGCTCCGGCACCGGCCGCGGCAGGCCGCGCCCAGCACGGGTCTGCGTGAGCGGCTCGCCGCGCTGGCCGCCGAGCGACGACTCCCCGCGCTCGTCCAGTTCGTGCAGCAGGAAATCGCGGGGGTGCTCGGTCTGCCGGAGGCGGCCGAGGTGCTCGCGCACAAGCCGTTGCACGACTACAGCTGGGACTCGTTGATGGCGGTGGAACTGCGGAACCGCATCGCTCGGCAGAGCCAGATCCCGTTGCCCAGCACACTTACCTACGACTACCCGACAGCGCGAGCGATCGCCGGGTACCTGCACGAGCGGCTGGCACCGACCGCAGAGGACTCGACCGGTGATCCGCCGACCGACCCCCGGGCGGCCGTCGAGTGGGCGCTGGCCCGCGTCTCGCCTGAGCGACTGCGGCACAGCGGAGTCCTCGACCAGCTCCTGCGGCTGGCGCAGCCCGATGAGCCGGGTACCGCCGGGGAGGCCATGGCCGTCGCGGCCGCACTGTCCGAAGTGGAGATGGACCAGGCGATCGAGGCCGCGCTGGCCAACCTCTGACCGGGCTGACGACCGTCCGACAACCGCACGAACCAACCAGGAGGTGCCCATGAGTACGACCGAGCCAACCCCGGACGAGCGCGGCGACGAGGTCCGGGCCCGCTTCAGCGAAGCGCTGGCCCGCAAGACCGACCGCGTCCGCGAGTCCCAGGAGTCGAGCGGATTCCAACCGAAGATCCACGGGACGCACGGGCCCGCGGTACGCAAGCGGGCGTTCCGCCGCAAGAACGGATAGCGCCGGAAAGCCGGTGGCGTGACCGACCCGTCCGCTGTCCCGCATCCCCGTCTGGAGGAGGTCGCCATGGTCGACATCAGCACGCCGGGCGCATAGCCGCCGCGCGATTCTGCGCCGCGCGCGCCTTCCGCCACGGCAGCGGCTGACCGCTCCCGCTGACCCCCGTGCCGTCCGGCACGGGGGTCAGCCGCCTGCGGGATCTGGTCAACTGACCGATTCCGTCTTGAGCAGGTCGACCTGCTCGGCCTCAGGAGTGGACTCAGCGCTCCTGCCTGCGGGCAGCAGGGACGTCAGCAGCACGGCCAGGACGAAGACGCCGACGTTGTACCAGAGCGTCGTCGTGGTCGCCGCGTCCACATCCGACACCGCGGAACCGGTCATGCTGAAGAAGATCGTGCCCACGAACGCCACGCCCGTCGCCGAACCGAACTGGATCACCGCGTTCACCACGCCCGACCCGGCCCCCGCGTCCGCCACCGGCACGTCCCCGAGGACGACACCGGTCAGGATGGGCGAGGTCAGACCCATGCCCAGACCCAGCACCAGCGACGGCAACCCGATGTGCCACCAGCTCAGCCCCGCCCCCGCCGCGTCCACCATCACGATCGTCAGCAGGGTGCCCGCCGCCATGGTTCCGGCGCCGATCCTGACGAACAGCCTGCCTCGCCCCGCGCCCATGCGCCAAGCGATCTGGAAAGTCGTGGCGATGCCGAGCGGCCAGGCCGCGGTGGCCAGCGCGGTGTGCAGCGGCGACCAGCCTAGGCCCAATTGGAGGTGGTAAGTCAGCACCAGGAAGAACGACCCGACGCCGATGAACATCAGCAGCGTGATCAGCAGGCCCACGCTGAACGACCGTTGGCGAAACAGGGGCGGCGGGATCAACGCCGAACCGTCGCGCCGGTGCCTGCGCACCTGGTAGGCGGCGAAGCAGAACAGCAGCGGCACCGACGTGGCCAGCAGCGCGAACATCCACCACGGCCACCCGTACTCACGGCCCTGTACCAGCGGGAACATCAGCGCCAGCGTGGCGAGCGCCAGCAGCACCATGCCCGGCCCGTCCACCCGCGGCGCGCGCGGCGACCGCGACTCCGGCAGGTACCGGGTGGCCATCACCAGGCCCAGCACACCGATCGGCACGTTGAGGTAGAAGATCGCCCGCCAGCCCAGGCCCAGGATGTCCGCCTCGGTGATCGCGCCGCCGACCGCGGGCCCGATCACCGCGCCGCTGGTCAGGGCCAGCCCGAGCACGCCGAAGGCCTTGGGCCACTCGTGCTGTTCGAACAGCGTGACGATGACCGACACCACCTGCGGCACCATCAGCGCCGCGGCCAGGCCCTGCGCGACCCGGCCCGCGATCAGCAGTTCGGGGGTGCCTGCCGCGCCGCAGGCGATCGAGGCCGCGGTGAACCCCGCGACGCCCACCAGGAACAGCCGCCTGCGGCCGTAGATGTCGCCGAGGCGCCCGCCGGTGATCAGCATCAGCGCGAAGGCCAGCGTGTACCCGGCCAGCGTCCACTGGGCGGTGGCGAAGTCGGCGGCCAGGTCGGCCTGGATGCTCGGCAGCGCCAGGGTGACGACGGTCGAGTCGAGATTGTCGATGAACGCGGCGATGGTGACGATCGCGAGCGCGACCCAGCGCCTGCTGGGAGCCTGCGGCTCCCCGTCTTGTGTGGACACTTCGATCATCCGCTCCTGCTCGGTGGTGGACACCCGGCCGGCCGGTCGGCCGACTGGCGTTTGGCGACGATCTCGGCGAGCTCGTCCAGGCTGTACTCGGCTTTCCCCGGTGTGCCGTAGCGGGTGAGCCGTCCGCGGCTGGCCCACTTGCGGATCGTCGCCTCGGGCACGCCCGCGGCGAGAGCGGCCAACTGGGTCGGCACGGTGCGGTCGCGTTTCATTCGGCCGCACCGATGCTCAAGCGCAGCCAGCGGTGCGGCGCCAGCGCGTGGCCGTCCGCGCAGACCACTTCCGGGCCGGGGCCATCCGGCCGGGACACCGCCGACACCGGGGCAGCGCACCCGGGCTCCGGGCACTGCCCCAGCCTGGTGCGCACGGTCGCACCGGTCCGGGACACCCGGCGCGCGGCGCGGACCGCGCCCGCGACCTCCTCGGCGTAGTCGGCGGCGGCGGGGTGCGCGACGAGCCAGCTGTCGTGCCGGTGCAGGAACGCCGCCAGCGGCCCGACTTCCCTGGCGGGCGGGGTGACCCGCCGCTCGGTCACCACCAGCGCGCACCAGCAGGCAAGCACCTCCACGATGCGGGCGCGCGCTTCCACCGCGCCCGTGTTGAGCCGGATGCCGCTGGGCCGCCAGCCACTGACCCGCTCCCGCAGGTGCGGATTCGGCTGGGACAGCTCTTCCTCGCAGGCCGCGAACAGCTCGGGCAGCGCAGCGAGATCGTCGGCGACGTGCGCGACGCACGGCGCGCACAGCCGCCACCGAGGCCCGGCCGCCCGGGTCCGGTCGCAGTCGGGCTTCTCGCATAAGCCCTCGTTCGCTGTCGTCATCCCTGCCTCCTACCGCGCCGCTCAGCCCGCGGCACGCAGGCGTGGCGCCGCGCCCGCGGTGGCGACGTCGGCCCTGATCTGGCCGACTACGTCGGCCAGCCGCTGCCGGAAGTAGAAGTGGTCGCCGGGGAACAGGTGGACGCCGAGGAACCGGTCGGTGTGCTCGGCCCACGCCGTCAGCCGCTCGGGCGGCACCGCGGGATCCCGCGTGCCGCCGAAGGCGGAGACCGGCACCGGCAGCCGTGGCCTGCCAGCCACCGGACGCCAGGTCTCCACTAGCCGGAAATCGGCCCGCAGCATGGGTTCCAACAGTGCCCACCACTCGGGGTCGTCCAGGATCTCCCGGGGCGAGCCGCCGATGCGGGCCACCGCCTCCCGCAGCTTGGGGGAGGGCAGCGTGTGGCGCGCAGGCGTGTCCAGCCCGCCGTCCGCCCTGGGCGCGCCGCGCCCGGACAGCCCTACCCAGGTCGGCAGCGGCAGATCGTCAGCGGCCAGTCGGAGGGTCAGCTCCTGGGCCAGCAGCGCGCCCATGCTGTGGCCGAAGAACACGAACGGCAAGTCCAACCACGGCCGCAGCCCGGTCAGCAACCAGTCCACCGCCGAGTCCACATCGGACATCGCGGGGGTCCCCGCGTCCCGACCGCGGCCGGGCGCGTCGACCAGAACCGCATCCCAGTCGGCGGGCAGCAGGGGCAGCCAGTCCCGGAACAGGTGGTGTGAGCCGCCCGCGTGGTGGAACAGGAACAGCCGCAGACGGGCGTCTGGCACCGGCTGGGGCCGGACGACGGCGGAGGACGGTGGTGGGCTCATCACGATTCCTTGTGGCTCGACCGGGTGTCGGAACTGGCGCCAACCAGGCTTTCCCGCCGGACGAGGTCGGCCGTGCGCAGCGCGCCGCCCCACAGCGAGACCAGCAGGTCTTGCCTCGGTTCGAGGTGGAAGTGCCTACGCACCAAGGCGAACTCCATGCTGCCGACCTGGGCGAGGCCCAGTCCGCGCGCGGGCGCGGAGGTGATCAGCAACTGGGAGATGTGCCCGGCTTCCAGCACGCTGAACCGGGTGGCCAGCCGCTCGCCCCAGAGTGGGGCGATGGCGGCCGGGGTGGACACCAGGAAGATCCCGAACGCCGCCCTGGCCACCAGCGACCGGTTGGGCGGGCGCTGGGTGTCGGCGGTGATCCGCAGGTCCTCGTCTACGTGCACGAGGATGCGCTCACCTGGGTTGAGGTAGTAGAGCCCGCCCGCCAAGTCCAGCACCCGGCGGTGCCGCACGTACAGGTAGATCTGCACCGGGTAGCAGCCGCCCGCGGACGGGTAGCGCCTGCACGCCCGGCCGGACAGCTCGGCGGAGGCGGTCAGGGTGAGTAGCGAGTTGAGCAGGGCGCCCGGAAGCGGGCCCTTGTCGAACTCCCGCGGTGCCGCCGCGTCGGACAGCGCGGCCCGCTCGGCTGGGGTGACGGGGTCGAGCGCGACCCGGGTCAGCTCCGGGTGCAGCCTGCGCTCGGCGATCCTGGCTTCCCGGAACCGCTGCTGGACCCGGGGGTCCAGCGCGATCCGCACGTCGCGGGACAACTCGCCGCAGTGCGACGGCGCCAGCCCGTCGGCGATGGCGCGCGGGGTCGGGTTGTCGATCAGCGCGTCGACCGAGACCCGCACGCCGTAGCGTGCGGTCAGACCAGCGGCCAGCCGGATCATCGTGTCCCAGGTGGCTCCCAGGTCGTAGAGGTCGGTGTCCGGGCCGACGCTGGGCAGGCCGAGCAGCTCCGCTGCCATCCGCGTCACACTGTCGATGGTCGGCATCGCCATGGTTGCCGCCCTTCTCCCGCTGCCGGGAATCGGGTCCGCCGTCAGCCGACCTGTTCCAGCCGGTGCTCGTCGGCCGGAAACAGCAGGCGGGGGTCGGAAGAGAGGATGCGGCGCTGTAGGCCGTGCAGCGCGGGCGACGGGTCCAGGCCGAACTCGTCGACCAGGCAGGTGTGCAGGCGGCGGTACACGTTGGCGGCGTCGCCGCGGCGGCCCGACCGGTACAGGGCCACCATCAAGTGCGCGTACAGGCTTTCGTGGGTGCGGTGCCGGGCGACCAGCCCGGTCAGCTCGCCCAGGAGTTCGTGGTGGCGCCCCAGCCGCAGATCGGCGTCAATGCGCCGGTCCAGCACGCTCAGCCGCGCCTCCTCCAGCCTGCGTGCCTCGACTTCCAGCACGGTGCCCACCTGCACGTCGACCAAGGCGTCGCCGCGCCAGTTCGCGAGCGCGGCGTGAAACTCCCGCGCCGCCCGCTGGTAGTCGCCCGCCTGGCAAGCCCGGTGCCCGGCCTCGGCCAGCCGCTCGAACGTCTTCACGTCCACCGCGTCGGGCTCGGCCACCAGCAGGTATCCCCCCGACTGGGTGAGCAGCACCTGCTTCGGGTTGCGCACCGCGCCCGGCGGGGAGTGTTCCAGCGCCGCGCCGATGAGTCCCCGCAGGTGCATCACGTAGGTCTGCAGCGTCGTGGTGGCGCTGCGCGGCACGTCCTGCCCCCACAGCTCCTCGATCAGCGCCGCGACCGGCACGACCTGGTTGGCGCGCACGGCGAGCACCGCCAGCACCTTGCGCGCCTTCGCGGCAGTCGGGGTGACGGACTTGCCCCAGATGCGAGCTTCCAGCGGACCCAATACGTCGACGTCCACAACGGCCTCCCTCTCGGCTTGCGGCACAGGACTCAATGCCGCAAGGCCAATCTACAAACCGACCGCCCGGTTTGGCAAGGCGCATTCGGTCCCTTGGGTTCTGTTTCGATTCAGTTACGGTGAGCAGCGAGTTCGCGGTCCTCGCCGGGCGAATGCGGTGCTAGGGGCCAGGCCGCGTGCGGCCTGGCCCCTAGTGCGGACACCAGTTGTCGTCGAGAGGTCAGGTGATGTGCATTGCCAGGGACGCGCTCCCCATGAGCCTGCCCGCCTGCTCGAAGGCGAGTGTCATCGTCCGGTCGCCGGTGACGGTCGGCGCTCCCGTCCGCGCCGTGATCAGGCAGGGGGCGTCGAACTCGATGTATCGGGCGAACCGGAAGTCGAGGCCGACCGGCAGGGCGTGTGGGTGGCCGACCATCCTGACCGCGGCCTGCCTGGCCGCCTCCAGCAACAGCATCCCGGGCACGTGGTCGACGGGGTGGTCGAACAGCACCGGGTGGTCGGGGTCGAAGCGCAGCGCCCAGACTCCGGGGCCAGTCTCGGCGATCACCACGTCCTCGCAGCGATCGCGGCCGACCAGGGCGGGCTCGACCGGCGGCAGTTGCGGCGCGTCGTGCGGGGTCGCGGAGACACGACTGCCACGCACCTTGCGGTAGACCGCGGGCGACACCCGCCGCCACACCGTGCTCGCGCTGCCGATCTGCCTGCCGTCGCGGTAGCACTCGAACTCGAAGCGCACGTTTCCCCGGGTGGCGGACCCCCAGGCCGGCCCGTCTGGAGCGGTGGCGGTGATGATCAGGTTGACCGGCTTGCCCGCGGTGCGCAGGCCCGCCGGATCGATGGTGAGAGTCTTGCGCTGGTACAGGAAGGTGTCCGTCATCGGCACACCGAACTCCTGATGGGCCAAAGCCAGCCCGGCCTGCCGGATCGACTCGGCGAACAGCAGCGGGTCGTGGGCGTCAGCCGTCCTCGGCCGGAAGAAACCGTGCCTGCGCGGCCACTGCACGCCGACCCTGGCCACATTGTCCACATTGTCCACCGCGGCCTGCAGGTCGGTCACGAATACCTCGGAGACGGCCGCGCGGTGCACGAGGTGCCGCGGCATGGTCTGGTCGAACCGGACGAGTCGAGGGCCCGATAAGTCGCCGCTCGGGCCCTCGGAGAGCTGGTCAAGCGTGGTGGTCATGACTTTCCTCCCAGTGTTCACCCATGAACGATTCATAGTCTGTCCGATCAGGTAGGCAAAAACCATACCCACCGCCCGGTTTTTTTGTACCGTTTCTGGGTGACTTCCTGGACTACTCGCCGCCAGTGGAACCGAGCAGGTCCAACAGGAGCGCGCCCGCTTCCCCCACCATCTGCGGCAGGATCAAGGCCCACAGGTCGGCCAGGTTCTTCGCCATGTCGATGCCGCTGTCCGCGGTGTCGAGCGAGGTCAGCACGTCCAGGCCGAGGCACAGCGCGGAGGCGAGCAGGGCGGCCACGTCCGGCGTCGCGCCCAAGGTCAGCTCGCCCGCCCGCGCGACGGCGTCCGCCTCGGCGCGCACGGCATCGACCCAGCTCTGGACGAACCGGCTGAACCTGACGCCCTGGCTGCCGACTTCGCGCGCCATCCGCACACTGGCGCCGATCTCGGGTTCGTCGCCGATCCAGCGCGCGAGGGCGTGGGTCAGGTCGATCAGCCGCCGGGCGGCCGAGGGCTGCTGCTCGCGCAACCGCTCGGTGAACGATGTCAGTCTGGCCACCGCGATCTCCTGGACGGCGTCGCACACGTCGTCCTTGGACTGGAAGTGGAAGTAGAGCCCGCCTTTGGTCATTCCAGCTGCCTCGGCGATGGCGACCATGCCCGCGCGCTCGTACCCGTCGCGACTCAGCAGTTCGGCGGCGGCGCGCAGCAACAGCGTCCGCGACTGCTCCGATCGTGCCTGCTTTGTCACGTGGCTCCAACTCCGATGCCCGGGCAGGGGTCACCCGGCGGGGTACAGTGTACTGTATAAACCAACCAACCGGTTTGTCAATGTCGTGTCAACATCCCGGCCGACCCTGAGGATGGGTCCGCGGGGCCAGTCTGTCCACTCCAGACGGACGGATCCGGCAGCTCACCCGGCGTCGGCCGCGGTGATGCGGTCGACCAAGGCCGTGGTGTGCTCGGCCGCCACGAACGCCGGGTGCGCCAGCACGTCGGCCAGGAATCCCGCCGTGGTGCGCATCCCGGGCCCGGTGACCCGCACCTCGGCCAGCGCCCGGCGCATCCGGGCCAGCGCCTGGGTGCGGTCCGGCGCCCACACAACGACCTTGGCCAGCAGCGAGTCGTAGGACGCCGACACCTTCGACCCTGGCGCGGCATAGGTGTCGACCCGGGTGAACGGCCCGCCTGGCAACCGCAGGTCGCTGACCAGACCGGGCGTCGGGGCGAAGCCGCGTTCCGGGTCCTCGGCATTGATCCGGCACTCCACGGCGGTGCCCCGGGCCGCGACGTCGGCCTGGGTGAAGCCGAGCGCCGCGCCCGCGGCGACCAGGATCTGCTCGCGCACCAGGTCGATCCCGGTGGTCATCTCGGTCACCGGGTGCTCGACCTGGATGCGCGGGTTGACCTCCATGAACCAGTAGCGGCCCGCGCCGTCGACCAGGAACTCGAAGGTCCCCACGCCCTGGTAGCCCACCGACAGCGCGCCCCGCACCGCGGCGGCGCACATCTCCGCCGCGGTGCTCCGCGGCAAACTCGGGGAGGGGGTCTCCTCGATCAGCTTCTGGTGCCTGCGCTGCACGGTGCAGTCGCGCTCGCCGAGGTGCACGCCGTTGCCGTGACCGTCGCAGAGGATCTGCACCTCGACATGGCGGGCGTCGGCGAGGAACCGCTCAAGGTAGACATCGGCCGAGCCGAACAGCGCCAGCGCGCTGGCCCGTGCCTCCGCGAACGCCGCGGGCAGCCCGGCCCGGTCCGCGGCCACCCGCATCCCGCGCCCGCCGCCGCCCGCCGCCGCCTTGACGATCACCGGATAGCCGATCGAGTCGGCAAGATCCGCCGCGGCCTGCGCGTCGGGCACCGGCTCCAGGCTGCCCGGCAGCAGCGGAAGGCCCGCCACCGACATGGCCGCGCGCGCGGAAGTCTTGTCCCCCAAGGTGGCCAGCACCCGCGCGGACGGTCCGATGAACACGATGCCCTCGGCCGCGCACGCCTCGGCGAAGTCGGGATCCTCGGAGAGGAACCCGTAGCCGGGATGGATCGCGTCCGCGCCGGTCTGCAGCGCGGCCTGAAGAATCGCCGCCGCGTTGAGGTAGCTTCGCTTGGCGGGCGCTGGGCCGATGCGCACCGTCTCGTCGGCGAAGTCGACGACCGCCGCGCCATCGTCCTCTGTGGAGTGCACAGCCACCACCCGCAGACCCAGTTCCCGGCAGGTGCGGGCGACCCGCAGAGCGATCTCGCCGCGGTTGGCGATCAGCACGGTGTCGATCCGCGGTCCCGTCTCTGCGCCGCTCATGACGCCACCGGCTCCAAGGCGGTGGCGGGCTCCAGCGCGTACAGCGGCTCGCCGAACTCGACGGCGGCGCCGTCGGCGGCCAGCACCCCGGTGACCCGGCCCCTGCGGTCGGCCTCGACCGGGATCATCACCTTCATCGCCTCGACGATGCCGACCTGCTGACCGGGGCGCACCACATCGCCGACCGACACGAAGGGCGCGGCGCCCGGCGACGGCGCGTGGTGGAAGACGCCGACGATCGGCGAACACAGCGCAAGGTCGGGGGCGGCCTGCTCAGCGGGCGCGGGCGCCACCGCGACCGGGACCGGGACGGGCGCCTGCGGCGCGGCGATCCCGGTAGCGACCGGCCACTCCAGTTCGACGCTCACCTCGCCCGCCCTCGCCACCAGCCTGCTCGGCCGCGCGGGCGCGACGGCCAGCAGTTGGCAGGCCTCGCGGGCCACCGCCGCGAGCAACTTCTCCGGGTCCGCACTCATCGTTCCTCCACAGTGGATAGTCGCGCGCCGAACGCGCGCCAGCGGGCGTGCCGCCGGGTCAGCAGGTCCTCGGCAGGCAGCGGCAGGAGTTCGCCGAACGCGCCGCGCACGGCGCCGCGCACGGCATCGGCGGCCGCGGCGTGGTCGGCGCCGGTGCCGCCGGGCGGCTCGGGCAGCACGCCGTCGACGATCCCGGCGGCCAGCAAGTCGCGCGGGGTCAGCCGCAGCGCCGACGCCGCGGTGGGCGCCTGCGCCCGGTCGCCCCACAGGATCGCCGCGCAGCCCTCCGGGCTGATCACCGAGTAGTAGGCCCCGGCGAACTGGAACACCCGGTCCGCCACGCCGAGCGCCAGCGCCCCGCCGCTGCCGCCCTCCCCGGTCACGATCGCGACCACGGGCACCGGCACCGACGACAGCAGCCGCATGCTCTCCGCGATCGCGACCGCCTGGCCCTGCTCCTCGGCGGTGACGCCCGGGTGCGCGCCCGGAGTGTCGATGAAGGTCAGCACCGGCGCGCCGAGCTTGGCGGCCAGCCGGACCAGCCGGGCCGCCTTCCGGTAGCCGCTGGGCGAGGGCATGCCGAAGTTACGGGCGGCCAACTCGGCTGGGCCGTGGCCCTTCTGGTGGCCGATCGCCACCACCGGGCGCCCGTCGAGCGCGCCGATCCCGCCGACGATCGACGGGCAGTCGTCGCCGATGCGGTCGCCGTGCAGCTCGTCGAACCGGTCGAACAGCCTGCCCACGAAGTCCAGCGTGGTCGGCCTGCTCGGATCTCGGGAAGCGGTGACCAGCGCCCACGGGTCCACCTCGGGCAGCAGCCCGGGGTCGGTCACCGGCGCCGTCCCCGGTGCCGACTCGGCAGGCGGCGGGGGTGCCGTGGCGGCCAGCAGCCTGCCGAGTGTGCCCCGCAGCTCACCGCGCGGGCGGATCATGTCGATCATGCCGTGGTCGAGCAGGAACTCCGCCGTCTGGAAGCCGGGCGGCAGGCTCTGTCGGATGGTCTGCTCGATCACCCGCGGCCCGGCGAAGCCCAGCCGCGACCCTGGCTCGGCCACAATGACGTCGCCCAGCGTGGCGAACGAGGCGGCCACCCCGCCGTAGGTCGGGTCGGTGATCAGCGACAGCGTCAGCACGCCCGCGGCGTCCAAGCGGGCCAGGGCCGCGCTGGTCTTGCCCATCTGCATCAGCGAAAGCGCGCCCTCCTGCATCCGCGCGCCGCCGGAGGCACACACCAGCAGCAGCGGCGTGCGGTCGGCGAGCGCGACCTCGGCGGCCCGGGTGACCGCCTCGCCGACGGCGGCGCCGAGGCTGCCGCCGAGGAAGCGGAAGTCCATCACCGCCACCACGATCGGCCACCCGTGGACGGTTCCCTTGGCACACAGCACCCCGTCGGTGAGGCCGGTCTTCGCTCGGGCGGCGGCGATCCGGTCGCGGTAGTGGACCTTGTCGGCGAAGCCGAGCGGATCGCCTGCGTCGGTCACGCAGTCCAGCGGTGCCAGGGAGCCCGGATCGAGCAATTGGGCCAGCCGCTCGGGCGCGGACACCCGCTCGTGCCTGCCGCATCCTGGGCACACCCCGAGCTGCCGCGCCACGCGCTTGGCGTAGACCAGCGAGCGGCAGCCCGGGCAGTGCACCCAGTCCTGTTCGGTCACACCCGCACCGCCGTGGCGAGGTGGTCGTTGACGAGGGCGAGGAACGAGCGTGGGGTGGTGGCCTCGCCGAGGATGTCGTCGGAGAAGGCGACCCCGTGCTCCCGCTCGATCTGGCCGATCGTCTCCAGCAGGGCCAGCGAGTCGTAGCCCAGCTCGCCGAACGGGATGTCCAGGCTCTCGTTCGAGACCGCGGCGGCGTCGCCGCCCGCGGAGACCTGCAGGATGCGGGCGAACTCGGTGGTGGTCAGGTGCTGCATGGCGGTGAACCTTTCGTGTGGGTCGGGACGTCAGGCCGTAGCGCGGACGACCAGTGCGGAGTTGAAGCCGCCGTAGCCGCGGGCCACGACCAGCGCGGTGCGCACCGCCGCCGTGCGCGGGGTGTCGATGACGAGGTCGAGCCGGTCGTCGGCGAGCCGGGTGGTGTTGACCGTCGGCGGCACCACACCGTCGCGAATGGACAGCAGGGCCGCGGCGGTGTCCAGCGGCGCGCCCCCCGAGTAGAGCCTGCCGGTCATCGTCTTGGGCGCGGTGACCGCGACGCCGCCCGGTCCGAACACGGCGCTGAGCGCATCCGCCTCGGCCCGGTCCAGGTCCGGCTCACCGGCCGCGTCTGCGAACACCACGTCGACAGCGGCCGGGCTGATCTCGGCGTCGGCCAGCGCGGCGACGATCGCCCGGCGCAGCCCGGCCGGACGGCCGGAGTCCGGGGCCGGGTCCATGCTCGCGCCCCAACCCGCGATCACCCCGTACGGCGTCGGCCCGCCTCGCCGGGCGGCGGCGTCGGCCCGCTCCATGATCAGGATGGCGCCGCCCTCACCGGGCACATAACCCGCCGCGCGCTCGTCGAAGGGCAGGTACGCGGTGTCCGGGGCGGTGCCGGTGCTGAGCCTGCCGCTGGACAGTTGCGCGACCAGGCCCCACGGGCACAGCGAGGAGTCCACGCCGCCGGAGACCACGACGTCGGTGCCGCGGCGCAGATGCCTGCGGGCCTGCGCCAGCGCGTCCAGCCCGCCCGCCTGCTCGCCGACCAGCACGCCGCTGGGGCCGCGCATCCCGTGCCGGATGGAGATCTGCCCGGTGTTGACCGCGTAGAACCAGGCGAACGACTGGTAGGCGCTGACGTGCTTGGACCCCTTGCTCCACAGGTTCTCCAGCTCGCGCTGGCCGAACTCGAACCCGCCGGAGGCGCTCGCTGTCACCACGCCCATGGAGTACTCGTCGAGGTCGGCGGGCGAGATCGCGGCATCCCGCAGCGCCTCGTCCGAGGCGACCAGGGCCATCCTGGTCATGTGGTCGGTCTGCGGTAGCAGCCGCGACGACAGGTGCTCGGCCGCGTCGAAGCCGTCGACCTCGCCCGCCAGCGTGCACGGGTACCCGGCCGGGTCGAACCGGGTCATCCGGGCGATGCCGCTGACGCCCTTGAGCGTGGCGGCCCAGAACTCGTCGAGCCCCACCCCGTTGGGGGCGAGCACTCCGATGCCGGTCACGACGGCTGTGGTCCTCATGACATCCCCTCGCAGGCTCCGTGATGCCCCTCGCGGACGCCCTGTGACGTTGATTCGCGCGCAAGCTCGCTCACTAGGCCACCATCCCCGGCCGGGAGAGCACCATCGCGCTCTGGAAGCCGCCGAAGCCGCTGCCCACCGTCAGCACCGCGTCGACGGTCGCCTCGCGCGCGGTGAGCGGGGTGTAGTCCAGGTCGCACTCGGGGTCGGGCTCGTGCAGATTGGCCGTCGGCGGTACGACGCCGTGCTCGATGGCCAGCGCGCACGCGGCGATCTCGATGGAGCCGATCGCGCCGAGCGAGTGGCCGATCATCGACTTGATCGAGCTGACCGGCACCGCGTAGGCGTGCGCGCCGAGCGCGGACTTCATCGCCGCGGTCTCGTGCCGGTCGTTCTGCCTGGTCCCCGACCCGTGCGCGTTGACGTAGCCGACGGCGGTCGGGTCCAGCCGGGCCGCGTCCAGCGCGGCGGTGATCGCCTCGGCCAGCTCGCGCCCGTCGGGGCGCAGCCCGGTCATGTGGAAGGCGTTGGAGCGCGAGGCCATGCCGCTGATCTCGGCATAGACGCGCGCCCCGCGCGCGGCGGCCCGCTCGGCGTCCTCCAAGACGAACACCGCGCTGCCCTCGCCGAGCACGAAGCCCTTGCGGGTGTTGTCGAAGGGCCGCGAGGCGTGCTCGGGGTCGTCGTTGTAGGGGGTGGTCGCCTTGATCGCGTCGAAGCAGGCCACCGTGATCGGGGAGATCGGCGCGTCGGCCGCGCCCGCGATCACCACGTCGGCCGCGCCGTCGCGGATCAGTTCGCAGCCGTGCCCGACGGCGTCGATGCCGGAGGTGCAGCCGGTGGAGATCACTGTCGCCGGACCCTCCGCTCCGACCTCCCACGCCACCTCGCGTGCCAGCGAGCTGGGCACCAGGTAGTCGTAGAGGTGCGGCACGGCATAGGTGGGGTCGACCAGCCACCGGGCGCCCGAGTCGCTGACGACGGCGTACTCCTCTTCCAGGCTCATCGTGCAGCCGACAGCGCTGCCCACCGCGACCCCGGTACGCTCCGCAGGCAGGTCCGCCGGACTCAGGCCGCTGTCAGCCAGTGCCTCTCTGGCGCAGACCACGGCGAACTGCGCGGCCCGGTCCATCCGGCGGGCCTGCCGCGGCGTCAGCCCGTGGGTCAGCGGATCGAAGTCGACCTCGGCGGCCACCCGCGAGCGGAACGTGGAGGCGTCGAACGTCGAGATTGCGCGGGTGGCGGTGCGGCCGCTGGTCACCAGGTCCCAGAACGCCGCCCGCCCGATGCCGCCGGGCGCGATTACCCCGATCCCGGTGATCACGACCCGTCGCTGTCCAGCCATGAGATGACCTTTCGTCCAGTCCGCCGTCGGGCGGGTCCACTGCGAGCATCGCCGTCCAGCCTCGAAGCGGGCTGGAGCGCGGCCACAGAACCGATCAGTTGCGCGCCAAGGCGAACTCCGCCACCCAGGCGTCCACATCGGACCCCAGCAGTCCGGTGCCGACGAGCACGCCCGCGTACCCGGCGGTGACCATGGCGGCCGCGGCGCGCGGGTCGTCCAGCCCGCTCGCGCTGACCGGGCACGGGGTGGCGACGCGCAGGGTGTCGAGCAGGGCGCGGCTGCGCCCGTAGTCGGCGGCTCCCCGCTCGCGGTCGCCGATGTCCTTGTTGTTGACCGCGATGACGCAGTCGGTCGGGTGCGGCACCGCCCGCGCTTCCTCGGCGTCGGTGACTTCGACGAACGGGGTCAGCCCCCGGCGCAGGGCACCGTCGACGAGTCGCGTGAGGACCGGCCGGGGGAGCAGTCCCGCGATCAGCAGGACGGCCGCCGCGCCGAGGTCCACGGTCTCGTCAAGATGGCTGTCGCGGGTGATGAAGTCCTTGCGGAGCACGGGTTTCGTCGTGTGCTCGGTGATCTCGGCCAGCAGTCGCGGCGTGCCACCGAACCAGCGTCCGGTGACCACCGACAGGCAGGGCGCGCCCGCCTGCTCGTAGGCTGATGCGACAGAGCGCGGGTCGCGCCCGCGCAGCAGCGGGATGCCGTCACCGGTGCACGGCTTGATCTCCATGATGACCGGAAGCTCCGCGCCGCACAGCGCCTCGATGAAGCTCATGACATCCCCTCGCAGGCTCGGTGATGCCGCTCGCGGACGCCCTGTGCCAGTGATTCGCGCGCAGGCTCGCTCATTGGGCCGCCTTCCAGGCTTCGACCAGCGCGGCGACCCGTGCCCGGTCCAGGACGCCCGCCGGGGAGCGGGCCGCCGTGTCGACATCCACGCCGCGGAATCCAGGCTCCGCCAGCACTTCGGCGAACCGGTCGCGGTTGTCCGCGGTGAGGCCGCCCGCCAGCAGGAACGGTGTCGACAGCCGCCGGGCCAGCCCGGCCAGAGCGACCGGGCACGACGACTCGCCGGTGCTGCCCAGCCGTCCGTCCTCGGCGGCGGTGTCGAGCAGGAAGTAGTCGGTGCCCGCGCGTTCGTACGCCGGGATCAGGCCCGCCTGCGGGCATTTCCCGCCGCGCAGGTGCAGCACCGTGATGACGGTGACCTCCCTGGCCTTCAGCTCGCGTACCGCCTTCGGCGGCTGGTGGCCGTGCAACTGCACCCAGCGCGCGCCGGTCCGGTCGACCAGATCCGGCAGCTCCGAACCGGCCAATGTCACCAGGACCTGCGTCGGCCGGGTGGCCGCGAGCAGCGCGGCGGCGGCATCGGCCCGCAGGTCGGCGTAGCCGCCCGCGACCCCGCACCAGACCCCGCTGAGGTCGACCCCTGCCGCGGCCAGCAGCGCCAACTCGTCCGCCGTCCGCGCACCACAGACCTTGACGATCGCGGTGCCGGTCATCCCAGCCCCATCATCGCGGCGATCCGGTTGCGCTGGATCTCCGATGTCCCCGAGTAGATGGTGCCCGCGACCGCGTCGCGCAGGTCTCTCTCGACCCCACACTCGGCCAGGTATCCCGCGCCGCCCATGAGCTGGACCACAGCCAGCGCGGAGGCGACGTTGGCCTCGCTGACCACCAGCTTGGTCATCGCCACCTCGGTCGTGACGTTCTCGCCCGCGACGAACCGGCGGGCCGTGTCGAACAGCCAGTGCCGGGCCGTGCGCAACCCGATCTCCAGGTCCACCAGTCGGTGCGACACGGCCTGGTAGCTGCCGATTGGTGCGCCGAAGGCGACCCGCTGGCGGGCATGGCGCACGCAGCGGTCGACGCGGTGGCGCATCTGGCCTGCGGAGATCGCGAACGACAGCAGGATTTCCCACTTCATGATGTGGTCGAGCACCAGGAACCCGCCGCCGACCCGGCCGAGGACGTTCGACGCGGGCACCCGGACGCCGTCGAGGTACAGCGCGCCCAGTGGGGAGGTGCGCAGCCCCATCTTCGCCTCGGCGGGCCCGGCGGACAGGCCGGGTGTGGCGCTCTCGACCAGGAACGCCGTCACGCCGACCGGTCCGGCGTCGCCGCCAGTCCTGGCGTACACGACCACCAGGTCGGCGATCGGGCCGTTGCTGACGAACGCCTTCGACCCGGTGAGCACCCAGTCGTCGCCATCGCGGACGGCGCGGGTGCGCATGCGCAGGGCGTCGGACCCGCTGTCGGCCTCGGTGACGGCGTGCGCGCCGATCGTCTCGCCCGCGCACACCCCCGGTAGATACCGTTCCCGCAGCCACGGCGAGCCGAACCGCTGTAGCGCGACCCCGGTGCTGACCATGTGCGTGGCCACCGAGAAGGCGAACCCGCCGTCCCGGCAGCCCTCGCCGAGTCCTTCCAGGACGCACATGGTGGTGAGCAGGTCCTGGCCGAGTCCGCCCCACCGCTGCTCGAACGGAAGGCCGAGCAGACCGCTGGATCTCATCGCTTCCCAGGATTTCACCGGGAACTCGGCGCGGGCGTCCTGGGCGACGTGCTCGTGGTTGAGCACGTCGAGCCACGGCCCCAAGCCGTCGCGCAGCGCCTGCTGCTCGGCTGTCCACTGGATCATATCGGCCTCAGTAGTGGGAGAATTCGGCGGAGTCCAGGCTGTGCCGTTCGTCGCCGCGCAGCGCTGGGGTGAACACGCAGATCAGCTTCAGGTCGCAGTCCGGGCTCGCGATGAGGAAGTGCGCGTCGTGTTTGTCCAGCGCGTACAGCACGCCCGGCACGATGCGGTGCGAGGTGCCTTCGAGGTCGACCACCTCGCCTACGCCCTCGACGCAGTAGCAGGCCTCCAGGTGCCTGCGGTACTCCAGCCGCGACTTGGTGCCCGCCCGGACTGTGGTCTCGGTGACCGTGTAGCCCATGCCGTCGGCCTGGACCAGCAGCCGGGTGCTGAGCCCGTTGCCCCAGTCGACGGTCGGCGCTTCTGAGCGTGTTCTGATGATCATCGCGGTACTCCTGCTCTCTCGGGTCCTCTGGTGGATTCATGCTCGGATCCGCCGCTGCCGACCAGCGACAGCACGTAGTCGGCGACGGCCGCGACGGCATCGGTGCCTGCCGCGTTCGCCCGGTCCAGCACCGATGCCACCTCGGTGCCGACGATCGCGGCGTCCGCACCCGCTTCGGCCACCCGCCGCACATCGGCGGCCGCGCGCACGCCGAACCCGATGGCGATCGGCGCCCGGGTATCGCGCCGCAGCCCGGTCACCGTCGCGGCGAGCGCCGCGTGCCCGGTCGCGGGGGTGGTGCCCGTCCTCCCGTAGTGCGCCACGAGGTACAGGTAGGCGCCCGCGTCGCGGGCGGCGGCGGCGCGCGTCTCATCGGGGGACGCGGCGTAGCAGGTGGTGACGAGCGGCAGCCCGGCTTCGGCGGCGCCCTCGTGCCAGGCCGCCCGCCTGCGCGGTGGGACACCGTGTGCCAGCGCCGCGTCGGCGCCCGCGGCGGCCAGCCTGCGCGCGAACGCGGCCTCGCCGAGCCCGGCCATGCTGTGCCGCCAGTCCGCCAGCACCGCGATCCGGGTGTGCCGCAGCCCCGGCCGTACCCGCTCGACGAAGTCCAGCGTCTCGTCCAGCCCGGTGCCCAGCGCGATCGCGCGGTCGGCGGCCCGCCGCAGCACCGGCCCGTCGGTCACCGAGCCGGGGAACGGCACGGCCAGTTCGAGGCAGTCCACCCCGGCGTCGTCGAGCGCGGCGACCAAGCGCCGCATCCTGTCCGGCGGCTCGCAGCCCGCAGTGAGGAACACTGCCAGGCCGGGGTCGGCGGGACAGCGGCCGAGGAAGAACGGACTCACACCGCCACCGCCGCTGTCCGTTGTCCCATCAGTGCGACCAGACCGGCGGCGGCCCCGCTGGACAGCGTGGTCTCCATCCGCCGCAAGGCATCCAGCCACGGCGTGGCCGGCCGCGCCGCCACGGCCAGCGCTGCCGCGTTGAGGGCGACCACCCGCGACGCCACCGGTTCCCGACCGGCCAGCACGCGTAGGAAATGCGCCACCACGTCGTGGTCCGCGACCGGACGCAGGTCCGCGAGCGAGCCCGCGACCGGTGGAACCGGCACCCGCGCCGGGGCGGACCCATCGCAGCGGTCCACGGTGTCCGCGGCGAATCCCAGCAGCTCGTCAGCGCCTAGATCGTTGTTGCACAGCCAGATCCGGCGGTCGGTGACGCCCGAGGCGACCGCGCGCAGCAGCGGCAGCCGCGTTCGGTCCGCTACCCCGGTCAGTTGCGCGCCCACCGGGACCGCCGCCAGGAACGGGCCCATGAGGTTGAGGAAGCCGCTGACCGCGCGTGGGTCCACCGGCAGCACGGCCCTGGCCAGCGCGCCCAGCTCAGCCGGGTAGACGAAGTCGCCCGCGAACGCCACGCCGTGGCGCCCCAGGTGGTCCTCGGCCTCGGCCCAGTTGCGCACCTTGGCCACGCCGAGCCGGTCGAGCAGGTCGTAGGAACCCAGTGAACTTGTGTGCGCGCGGGAGCCGGTCTTGACCACCCGCACCCCGGCCGCGGCCGCGAGGAACGCTGCCGCGGTCGAGATGTTGAAGGTGGGCGGGCCCCCGCCGGTGCCCACCACGTTGACCGCGTTCGGGAACCGCCGGTCCGGCGCGGGCGCCCGCTCGCGCAGCGACGCGAGCAATGCCGCGGTGGTCGCCGGACCCGGCGGCAGGGTGGTCAGCGACGCCAGCAGCGCCACCGGCTCGCCGCGGCGCAGTTCACCGGCAGCAAGGGCATCCCAGAAGGACCGCCAGGTGGCCAGATCGACCTCGTCGCGGCGGGCCAGCAGGACGCGGACGGCGGGGTGCGTGGTCACACCGGACTCGCCGAGTTGGCCATGACGAACGCGTCGATGGCGACCACCGAGCGGAACGACTCCGGGTCGAGGTCGACGTCGTCGGCGCGGATGCCGAAGGTGTCCTCCAGCCACACGAGCAGCTTGAGCAGCCCCAGGCTGTCGATCACGCCGTCGGCGATCAGGTCGACGTCGGTGGCCAACTCGGCGGCGGGCACGTCGGGCAGGAACTCGCTGATGATGAACTCGGTGATGGCGCGCGCGTGGTGCATGTCAGTCTCCTTCCGGATGCGCGGCGCCGCATTGGCGCCACTCGGCGTCGGCGCGGGCGACCGCGGCGCGGTCGACCTTGCCGTTGGCGTTGCGCGGCAGCGGCCCGTCGACGATGAGCAGGTCCTGCGGCAGCGCACCGCGCGGCAGCACGGCGGCGCAGTGCCTGCGCAGCCGCAGGCTGTTGAGTCCGCTGCCCGGCGCGCGCCGGGCCAGCGCCAGCAGTCGCTTGCCGCCCAGCGGGTCGGGCTCCGCCAGCGCGACGGCGTCCAGCACGTGCTCGTGGGACAGCAGCGCGTGTTCCACCTCGGCGAGGTCGACGCCGACCCCACGCACCTTCACCCGGAAGTCGCCGCGGCCCACCAGCACCAGCGCGCCGCAGTCGCGCCGCCGGACCAGGTCGCCGCTGCGGTACCAGTCCGGGCCGTTCGGATCGGCTGGGTGCGGGGCGAACCGGCCGCCGGGCCCGGCACCCAGGTACCCGGTGCTCTGGAACGGGGTGCGCACCCACAGTTCGCCGGACCCCGGCCCGGTCACCTCGCGGCCGTCGGAATCCACAATGGATATCGAGACGCCGGGCAGCGGGTCGCCGAGGGGGACCGGTCCGTCGGCGGCCGGGTCGATCTCGTGGACCAGACTGTCGTTCGTCTCGGTGCAGCCGTAGACGTTGTGCAGGCGGGCGTTCGGGAACGCGGCGGGCAGCGCCGCGACCGCGCCTGGCGGCATGGTGTCGCCGGTGCACAGCAGGTGCTCCACGGACTCGAACACGTCGCCGGTTGCGGTGAGCAGGCCGTGCAGCATCGGGACGCCCTGCACGACCCGGACTCGCCAGTCGCGCAGCAGCCCGGCCAGCCGAGCGGGCTGCAGGGCGTCCTCGGCGGGGACCAAGACCGCGGTCGCGCCCGCGGCAAGCGTGGTCCACAGATCCAGCAGGGACAGGTCGAAACTCAGCGGGGCGTAGCTGAGCACCGCGACGCCCGGCCCGATGTCGAAGCGGTCCGCCGCCCACGCGGTGAACGCGTCGACGGAGGCCAGCGGCAGGGGCACGATCTTGGGCGGCCCGGTCGATCCCGACGTGGCCAGCATGAAGCCGGTTCCGGCAGGCGCGGGGGTGGCACCTTGCGGGTTGTCCGCCACCACGCGCACCGCGTCGGGTTCGATGACCCGCACGCAGCCCGCGGCCGCGTACATCGCCGCCAGCACGGTCTCGGGGTGGGTCGGCGCGGCGAGCAGCACCGGGTGGCCCGCGGCCAGCGCGCCCAGCGCCAGCGCCACCGTCTCCGGCGACTTCGCCGCAGGCACCGCCAGCGGCGCCGCGGCAGGCAGGCCGATGCCGTGAATCCGCGCGCGCTCCCGGTCCACCGCCGACCACAGGTCGGCGTAGCCGACCGACTTGCCCCGCCACCCGAGCGCGGGCGCGTCCGGTCGGACGGCGGCGTGCCCGGCCACAGCGGCCACGAGCCCCGAACGCGTGTCCATCAGTCGCCGAGCAGGGCGACTGCCCTGGTCCACCCGGCGCCCGCCCCGGCGATCTTCACCGGGAAGCAGACCAGCCGGAACCCGAAGGGCGGCAGCGCGTCGAGGTTGGCCAACCGTTCCAGCTGGCAGTACTCCCGCTCCCGCCCGGCGACGTGGGCGGGCCACAGCACCGACCGGTCGCCGGTGCGGCGGTAGCGCTCGATGATGTCGCCGAACGGCGCGTCCAGGCTGAACGCGTCGGTGCCGATCACCCGCACGCCGAGGTCCAGCAGCAGGTGGGTGCCAGGGCCGTCGAGGCCGGTGAAGTCGGTGAAGTAGCGCGGGGTTCCCGCCCATGCCGACGCGCCGGTGTTGACCACGACGATCTCACCCGGCTGCGGCGTGTGGCCGATCCTGGCGAACTCCTTCTCCAACTCGGGGACCCCGACCACGCCGGTGCCGTGCCCGGTCATGTCCAGCACGACACCGGGGGCGTGGAACCACTCCAGGGGGAGTTGGTCGACGTGCCGGGGGGTGCCGTCGCCGTAGCTGGTGCGCGAGCCGTAGTGCGACGGCGCGTCGACGTGCGTTCCGGTGTGGCTGGTCAGCGTGATCCGGTCCAGGGAGAGAAACTCCCCGTCCGGCAGTTCGTCCGGGTCGAACTCGATGCCGAAGTGCTCGCGCATCTCGGCGGCCATGTGCAGCGCGCCCTCGCGCGGGCCGAGCACCTCGTGCCGCACCGGGTCGGCTTCGTAGGCCGCCGCGTCCACCGGCGCGGACAGGTCGATGATCTGCATGTCTGCTGCCTCCTCCTGCTTGCCGTCCAGCGTCATCCAGCCGGCTTGAAGCGACCTGGAAACCGGCTCGACCGCGCGGGGCACTGGGTGGGTGGAGTTGAACAGGCCCTAGAACGCTGGTGGAGTCGTGACACAGCCCCGGCTGTACGGCGCCGGGGCACTGCTGGACACCCGGCGGCGGACCTGCCCACGATGGGATGGCACCGCAGAGGCAGCGAGCGACAACGGAGTCTTCAGACCATTTAGGACACTCACAAACCCAAGGGGGATCGATGTCATTCGCACGCGTCGTCCGCAGCGAGTCCGTCCGCACGGGTGCCGAGGACGGAATCGAGGTCGGGGTGCTCGGCCCGCTGGTGCTGGCATTCGACGGCCATGTCCACACGCCTACCGCGCCCAAGCTGCGCAACGTCCTCACCACGCTGGTCCTCAACGCCGACAAGGTGGTGCCGGTGTCGCTGCTCATGCGGGAGCTGTGGGAGGACGAGCCGCCCGCCAGTTGGCTGACCACCCTGCAGACCTACATCCTCAACCTGCGCAAGCTCTTAGCCCGCGCAGCCGGTGTACCGACGGCGGAGATCAGCCGCACGCTGCTGGTGACCAAGGCGGGCGCCTACCTTTTCAAGCTCGGTGCCGGAAACCTGGATCTGCACCGGTACCAGGCCCTGGTCAGCTCCGGGCGCGAGTTTCTCGCCGCGGGCGACTGCGAGCAGGCGGCGCACACCCTCGACGCGGCGCTGCGGGTGTGGCGCGGTCCGGCGTTCCTCGACGTGCAGGGCGGGCGCTTGCTGGAGTCGCGGCGCAGGCAGATCGAGGAGTCCCGGCTGGTCGTGCTGGAGCAGTTGGTCGACGCGCGGTTGCGGCTCGGCCAGTACCACGAGGTGCTTACGGAGCTGATGGCGCTCACCGTGGAGAACCCGATGCACGAGGGCCTGTTCGCCCAGCACATGCTGGCGCTCTACTGCCTCGGTAGGCGCGCCGAGGCGCTGGCGGTGTACCGCAGGCTGCGCGGCAGCCTGATCGAGGAGTTGGGCCTCGAACCCGGCCCGCGCGCCCGCCAGGTCCACCAGGCGATGCTCGACGGCGACAGCGCCGCAGTCGACCGGCTGCTGCGGTCCGGCGGCTCCGACACCCGGTGGGCCATGGCCGAACAGTCCACCAGGGCGTACTGAGCGATCCTCTAGCGGCCGTGCCTAGCGTCGGCCGTATGACCTCCACCACTCCCCGAGGCGTCGTCATCACCGGCGGCGGCACCGGCATCGGTCGGGCCGCCGCACGCGCCTTCGCCGAGCGCGGCGACCGCGTGCTCGTCGTCGGCCGCTCGCCGGAACCGCTCGCCGAAACGGCCGACGGCCACGACGCCATGCACAGCCTCGCCATCGACATCACCGATCCCGGCGCGCCCGCCGGGGTCATCGAAACCGCCCTGCGGGTGCTGGGCCGCGTCGACGTCCTCGTCAACAACGCCGCCACCGCGGGCTTCGACCCGCTGCCCAAGCTCACCCGCGCCGACGTCCAGTCGCAAGTGGACACCAACCTGCTCGCTCCGCTGTACCTCACCCAGGCCGCGGTCGACGCGCTGGCCGCCACCGGCGGCACGGTCGTCAACGTCGGCTCCGCGGGCTGTATCGGCCTGCGCGCCATGCCGGAGAGCGCCGTATACGCCGCGACCAAGGTCGGGCTCGACGCGCTCACCCGCAGTTGGGCGGTGGAGTTGGCGTCGCTGGGCATCCGCGTCCTCGGCATCGCGCCTGGCCTGGTGGACACCGGGGTCGCCGTCCGGGCGGGCATGCCGCAGGAGGCATACGACGCCTTCCTCGCGGACATGGTGGGGCGCATCCCCTCCGGCCGGGTCGGCGGTCCCGAGGACATCGCGTGGTGGATCGTCGCGGTGACCGAGCCGGGGGCGTCCTACGCCAACGGCGCCGTGATCGCGGTGGACGGCGGGCTGTCGGTCACCTGAGCCGGGACATGGCTGAGGGGCGCGAGCGACAGTGCTCGCGCCCCTCGGTGTGTGCCGGTCAGCTCGCCCGCGCGGCGACGCGGCTCTCGGCGTACTCCTTCGCCGCGAGCATGGTCGCCGTGCTGTTGCGCCCCAGCGCGTCGCGGATGTAGTTCTTCGCCTGCTCCACGGTCGCGTCCGGTCCTAGGACGGACGCGATGTTCTCCGGGACGACAACCACGGTGTGCGTGGAGGTGACCGTCGTCCCGGCGCCGGTCGCCGCGAACCGCCACTGTCCGGTGTGGACGGACATGAGCTTGGGCAGGACCTGCTGCTTGTAGACGATCCGCTCGGCGGGCAAACACACCCGAACCGACTTGGTCGTGTGGGTGGCGCCGTCGGCGGTGCGTGTGTCCATCTCCAGCACCTGCAGTCCGGGGGTTTCCTCAGTCAACCGGACACTCGCCACGTGCGGCAGCCGCCGCGCCCACTCACCCGCCTCGTCGATGAACGCGAAGACGTCGGCGGGGGACGCGTCGACGGTGACCACGTCGTCGAAGGTGATCGTGAGCCGCGCGCGCTCCGCGGCGAACTCGGCTGCCGCCTTGAGCGAGGCCAGCTCCGAGCCGCTGTTGCGGTCGACGGCTTCGGCGATCCAGCGCGCGTTCTCCTCGGTGTCGCCGACCGCGCGGTAGTCGTGCAGCAACCGCACCGAGCACGCCGCCTGCCCGCGCCGCTCGATGATCCACTCGCCACCCATCGCCGCGACCGGGTGCTGCGACACCTCTTGCCGGAACCGCACCCGCAGCGCGGCCGGATCGAGGTCGCGGCGTGAGGTCCACACCTTGACCGCGCCGTTGGCGGTGGCCCAGATCCTGATGCGCTCGACGCCCTGGCCGCGCTCAAGCTGTTCGACGTGCACGGTGGGAGTGAACACGGCGGGCCAGGACTCGGCCCGCGCGATCAGGTCGTACACCGTCTCGGCGGGCGCGTCGACGTCGATGCGGTGTTCAGTGTCGTGGGTAGTCACGCTGTTGTCTCCGTCCTCACTGGTCTTCTCGCGCGTTCAGTAGTTGCCCAGACCGCCGCAGACGTTGAGCGCCTGGGCGGTGATGGATGCGGCGGTGTCGGTCAGCAGGTAGCCGACCAGGCCCGCGACCTCCTCCGGCGTGGAGTAGCGGCCGAGCGGGATCTTCGCCTCGAACCGGGTCTGCACGTCGTCCTCCGTGGTCTCCCAGAATGCGGCGTAACCCGCGCGGACCCGTTGCGCCATCGGCGTTTCGACGTAGCCGGGGCACACCGCGTTGACCGTGACGCCGGTCTTGGCCAGCTCCAGCCCGAGCGCCTTGGTGAAGCCGACGACGCCGTGCTTGGCCGCCGAGTACGGCGCCCCGTAGACCACGCCCTGCTTGCCGCCGGTGGAGGCGATGTTGACGACCCGGCCCCAGCCCGCGTCGAGCATGCCGCCCGCGGTCAGCACCTCCCGGGTCACCCGGAAGACGCTGTTGAGGTTGGTCTCCACCACATCGAGCCACAGCTCGTCCTCGATCTTGGCGGTCGCCCCCCCGCCGCTGCGGCCCGCGTTGTTGACCAGTACGCCGATCGGGCCGAACTCCGCGGTGGCCGCGGCGACCACCGCGCGCACCTGCTCGGTCGAGCGCACGTCGGCGCTGCTGCCCGCGACCCGCAAGCCGTCGGCGCGCAGCTGCTTGACCGTCAGCTCGACGGCGTCGGCGTCGCGCGCGCAGATGTAGACCTCGTCGCCGCGCTCGGCGATCGAGCGGGCCACCGCCAGTCCGATGCCGCTGGTTGCCCCGGTGACCAGCGCGACCCGCTTTCCCTGTCCGCCCATGTGTTTCTCCTCGTCACTCGCGTCGCTTTCGCCTGACGGTGGCAGCGGTGACTCGAAGCCCGGTCGACACCGGCCGCGTCGAGCGGGACTCGATCCGGTCGCGACCGTCCGGGCGCACGGTGGGACACGACCACCGGCCGAGAGGACACACGCCATGGCAGCACCCGAGACCGGCGCCCCGGTCACCTTCGTCAACCGGTTCACGCTGCACGCCGCGCCGGAGGAGTTCGAGCGGGTCTTCGCCGAGTCCTCGCGGTTCATGGCGCGCCAGCCGGGCTTCCTGCGGCACACCCTGCTGCGGCACACCGCGGACGGCGCGGCCTACCTCAACATCGCCGAGTGGGCGGACGAGGAATCGTTGCGCCGCGCGGCCGCGCACCCGGACTTCGGCCCGCACGCGAGCGCACTGCGCGAGCTGTGCGCCACCGAGCCCAACCTCTACCGCCCCCACCTGCACTGCGAACCCGAAACAGCCTGAGGAGCACTCCGTGAGCAGTCCCAACATCGATCTGGTCCGCCGCATGGTGGTGGCCTACAACTCCGGCGACACCGGTGATGTCGCCGAGTACATCCATCCCGACTACCTCAACCCCGCGTCGCTGGAGCACATGGACCTCAAGGGGCCCGAAGCCTTCGCGATGGCGGTGAAGTGGCTGAAGATGACCTTCTCCGAGCAGGTCCGCCTTGAGGAGGTCCGCTACGAGGAGAACGGCCCGTGGGTGCGTGCCTACCTCGTCCTCTACGGGCGCCACGTCGGCGAGCTGGTCGGGATGCCCGCCACCGGCCGGGTCTTCTCGGGCGAACAGATCCACCTGGTCAAGATCGTCGACGGCAAGATCCGCGACCACCGCGACTGGCCCGACTACCAGGGTACCTACCGCCAGCTCGGCGAGCCGTGGCCCACCGAGCGCGGCTGGCGGGACTGATACGACCTAACCGAACAATCCGGGAAAGGCAAGGGAGACAACGATGATCCTGGTGACTGGGGCGACCGGCAAGGTCGGCGGTCGGGTACTGGCCCGGCTGGTCGCGCGCGGCCTGCCGGTGCGCGCGCTGACCCGCGACCCGGCGAAGGCGGAGTTCCCCGCGGGTGTCGAGGTGGCCACCGGGTCTCCGGCCGACACTGACGCGATGACCGCCGCGCTCGACGGCGTCGACGCGGTGTTCGCCGTGCTGGTGGGCGACGTGGCCGCGCAGGTCGGCGGGTTCGCCGCGGCCGTCGAGGCGGCGGACACGCGCCGAGTGGTGCTGCTGTCGTCGTCGGCGGTGAACCACCCGGTGCGCCACCGCATCGGTGACGAGCACCGCGCGGCCGAGGTGGCGCTGGCCGCCGTGGCTCAGGAGTGGACGTTCCTGCGGCCGGGCCCGTTCCACAGCAACGCCCTGTGGTGGGTCCGGTCCGTGCGGGAGTCCGGCACCGTGCGCTGCTTGGTCGGCAACCGCCCCGGCGCGCCGATCGACCCGGATGACGTGGCCGCGGTCGCGGTGCGCGCGTTGACCGAGGACGGCCACGCGGGCATGGCCTACGAGCTGACCGGCCCGCAGGTGCTGACCTCCGGTGACCAGGTGCGCATCCTGGCCCGCACCGCTGGTCGCGCCATCGGCTTCGAGGTGGCCACCGAGGCGCAGGCCGTCGACACCTTCGCCGCCATCGGCGGCGATCGCGTGGTGGCCGAGGGCAATGTGGCCGCGCTGCGCAGCCGCAGCGTGCCGTGGGGCCGGGTGGACACGACCGCGGAGCGGCTGCTCGGCCGGGCACCCCGGCGCTTCCACGACTGGGCCGACGAGCACAGGGCCGTCTTCGCCTGATCCGCGACATCAGCCGGGGGACCGGCGGAAAGGACACGACATGACCGACCGAGACGAGATCCTGGTGACCGGCGCGACCGGCCAGCAGGGCGGGGCGACCGCCCGCGCCCTGCTCGCCCGCGGCCGCCGGGTTCGCGCCCTGGTGCGCGACCCGCTGGCGCCCGCGGCTCAGGAGCTGGCCATGGCCGGGGCGGCCCTGGTCCGCGGCGACTTCGACGACCGGCACTCGCTACGCGCGGCCATGGCGGGCGTGCGCGGCGTGTTCAGTGTGCAGAACTTCATGAGCCCCGCGGGACTCGGCGGCGAGGTCCGGCAGGGGCGAGCGGTCGCCGAGGCCGCCGCCGCGACCGGGGTCCAGCACGTGGTCTACAGCTCGGTCGGCGGCGCCGACCGGCACAGCGGCGTCCCGCACTTCGACAGCAAGCGCGCTGTCGAGCGCACCCTGGCCGCGCTCCGGGTGCCGACCACCGTCCTGCGGCCGACGTTCTTCATGGACAACTTCGCCGCGCACGGCCCGGCCGTGGAGGACGGCGAGCTGGTGGTCCGGTTGGCGCTCAAGCCCGACACCCGGGTGCAGCTGATCGCCACCGCGGACATCGGCGAGTGCGCCGCGCTCGCCTTCGAGGACCCCGACCGGTACGTCGGCCAGGCTATCGAGCTGGCCGGGGACGAGTTGACCGCCGACGGCATCGCCGCCGCCTTCGCCGCCGTGTCCGGGCTGTCCGCCCGGTTCGAGGAGCTGGAGCTGGACCAGGTGGCGTTCAACACCTACATCCCGTACAGCCACGAGATCGCGCTGATGTTCGAGTGGTTCCAGACTGACGGGTACGCCGCCGACATCGCCGCGGTGGGCGCTGTCCACCCGGGTCTGCGCACCTTCACCGACTGGTTGCGCACCGGTGCCTGGAAGGCGCCAGTCCCGGCCTGACCTCGGCAATCAGTGACCCGTATGATGTATCGTACGACATACGGAACGAGGGGCGGTGACGGCATGGGGGCCGAACGGGGCGGCGATCCCGCGCGCAGCCTGGCGCTGCTGTGGGGTGACCGGCGCCGGTCCGCGCGCCGGAGCCGGTCGGATCTGAGCGTGGAGAAAATCGTGCTGACCGCGATCGGTCTCGCCGACGCGCAGGGGCTGGGGGCACTGTCCATCCGCCAGGTCGCCCAAGCTCTGGGCGCGGGGGCGATGTCGCTGTACACCTACATCCCCGGCAAGGGCGAACTGATCGATCTCATGGTCGACGCGGTGTACGCCGAGACCGCCAAGCCCGACGACCTGCCCGGCGGCTGGCGGACCCGACTGGAGCACGTCGCCAAGGAGAACTACGCCATGCACCTGCGCCACCCGTGGACGTTGCAGATCCCGGCGGGCAGGCCGCCGCTGGGACCGCACGCCATGGCGAAGTACGAGTTCGAACTGCGGGCGGTCGAGGGCACCGGGCTGACCGAGGTCGAGATGGACTCGGTGGTCGGGCTGGTCTCCGACCACGCCGAGGGCGTCGCACGCCGGGCCGTGGAGGCGCGGCGGCAGGAGCGCAACTCGGGGATGACCGACGAGCAGTGGTGGCAGGTGTACGAGCCTTTGCTGTCGTTGGTGGTGGACCGGACGAGGTTTCCGGTGGCGGCGAAGGTCGGTGCCGCGGCAGGCGCGGCGCACGGCGCGGCATACCCGGCGCGGCACGCCTTCGAGTTCGGTCTGCAGCGACTCCTGGACGGCATCGAGGTTCTCGTCGGTCGGCGCGCCAACGGTGTCGACCTGCCCTGAACTGCGTCGACGAGACTCGAAAAGAATCTTGGGGAAAATTGGCGTACGGCGTACGGCATGGTGTATCGTACGTCGTACGCCAGTGTTGGCGCTCTCATCACGGCGGGTACGACGGAAGGGGACAAAGTGGGTTCGAGCAATCTCGCGATCGTCGTCGAGGGGCTTCGCAAGCGGTACGGCGACAAGGTCGCCCTGGACGGAGTCGACCTGCAGGTCCCGCAGGGCACGGTGTGCGGGCTGCTCGGTCCGAACGGCGCGGGCAAGACCACGATCGTGCGGATCCTGGCGACGCTGCAGCGCCACGACAGCGGCCGCGCCGAGGTCGCGGGCTTCGACGTGGCCGCTGACGCCGCGCAGGTGCGCTACCGGATCGGCCTGGTCGGGCAGAACGCCGCGGTGGACGAGATCCTCGGCGGCCACCAGAACCTGGTGATGTTCGGCAGGCTGTACCGGCTCGGCGCGCGGGCCGCGCGGCAGCGCGCCGACGAACTGCTGGAGCAGTTCGGCTTGGCCGAGGTCGGCGACAAGCCGGTCAACACCTACTCCGGCGGCATGCGGCGCAGGCTGGACCTGGCCGCGGGCATGATCCTGGCCCCTGCGGTGCTGTTCCTCGACGAACCCACCGTGGGCCTGGACCCTCGTGGGCGCAACGAGGTGTGGGAGGCCGTGCGCGGACTCGTCCGTCAGGGCACCACCGTGCTGCTGACCACGCAGTACCTCGACGAGGCCGACCAGCTCGCCGACCAGATCTCGGTGATCGACACCGGCAAGGTCATCGCCTCGGGCAGCCCGGACGAGCTCAAGGCCAGGATCGGCCAGGACCGGATCGACCTGGTCGTGCAGCGGCAAGCCGACCTGCCCGCCGCCGCCCGGGCGCTGGAGACGGTCGCCTCCGGTGCCGCGGAGACCGACGAGGATCGCAGGCTCATCTCCGCTCCGGTGGCCAGCCGGTCTGGAGCGCTGGCCGAGGTCGTCCGCGCCCTCGACGCCGCGGGCGTGTTCGCCGAGGACGTCGTCATGCGCAGGCCGACGCTGGACGAGGTGTTCCTGCACCTGACCGGCCGCAGGCCCGAGACGGCTGAGGAGGCCGAGGCGGCTGCCAAGGCCGCCAAGACGAAAAAGTCGAAGAAGGACAAGGATTCCGGGAGCGCGGCCGGGGTCGAGACCGTCGAGCAGCAGGAGGTGTCGGCATGAGCCAGACCCTGACCAGCACCGTCCCCGCCCCGCCTGCCGTCGCCCAGGCAGGCGGCCTGCGGTGGACCGTCGCCGACGCCTGGACGCTGACCCAGCGCAACCTGGCGCACTGGACGCGCAACCCGGGCATCCTGATCACCTCGCTGGCGTTCAACGTCCTGATGGTGCTCATGTTCGGGTACCTGTTCGGCGGCGCCATGGTCGTGCCCGGCGGGGGCGACTACCGCGAGTTCCTGATGCCCGGCATGTTCGCCATGACCATGGTGTTCGGCATCAGCATGACCACCATCGCGGTGTCCACCGACATGGAGCGCGGCGTCACCGACCGCTTCCGCTCCATGCCGATGTCGCCGATCGCGGCCCTGATCGGCCGCGCCGTGGCCGACATGCTCTTCGCCGTGGTCACCCTGGTGTCGATGATGCTGCTCGGCCTGGCCATCGGCTGGCGGGTCAACGGCTCCTTCGGCGCGACCCTCGGGGCGATGGGCCTGATCCTGCTGCTGCGGTTCGCCCTCGTGTGGGTCGGCATCTACCTGGGCCTGGTGATGAAGGGCCAGGAGGCGGTGTCCGGGGTGCAGATCCTGGAGTTTCCGATCGGCTTCCTGTCCAACGCCTTCGTCGCCCCGGACACGATGCCCGGCTGGCTGGGCGCGATCGCCGAGTGGAACCCGCTGTCCTCGACCGTGGCAGCCACCCGCGAGCTCTTCGGCAACCCGGGCTGGGGCGGCGAGTCCTGGATTGCGCAGAACGCCCTGCTGATGGCGGTCGTGTGGCCGTTGGTGATCCTCGCGGTGTTCCTCCCACTCGCAGTGCGGCGCTACCGAGCGTTGAGCGACTGACGAGGACGCGGCCCGACCATCGAGAAGAGCTGCTGACCGCAGGCGGATTCCAGCCTGCGGTCAGCGGCTCTTCCCAGCCATGTCGTCAAGGAGGTCAGTCCCTGTGAGGAAACGAACCCCGTCCCGGATCGCCGCCGTCGTCGCGTCGGCCGGGCTGGCGCTGGGTGTGTCCGCGGCGCCCGCCGCCGCCGCTCCCGTCCCGCGCTGCGCCAAGGTCACCGTCCCGGTCGCGATCACCGAGGGCGCCCCAGCGGCCGAGCGGATCGCGGGCACCCTGTGCACCCCCCGGCGCGGTGCCGACACGATCCACGTCCTGGTACCCGGTGGCACCTACGGCCAGGCCTATTGGCGTCTGCGGGGGACCTGGCGCGATCCGTCCTATGTGGAGCGCATGGCGGCCGAGGGCCACGCCACCCTGACCATCGACCGGCTGGGGGCGGGGGCCAGCTCGGCCCCGCCGAGCACGGCGTACCGGCCCGACACCCAGCAGCACGTCCTGCACCAGGTGTTGCGCGCGGTCCACGCCCGCGGCTACGGCCGTGTGGTCGTCGTCGGTCACTCGTTCGGCTCCACCCTGGCCCGCACGATCGCCATTCACCACCCGGAGGACGTCGACGCCCTGATCCTGACCGGAGAGGCGAGCTACCCGGCCGAGGTCCCCTGGGACCAGGTGGTCCACCCGGCTCCGCATGACCCCCGCCTGGCCCACCGCGGCCTGGACGAGGGCTACTACACGACGCGGCCTGGCGCCCGGGCCACCTGGTTCTACTCCTCGGCTGCCGACCGTGCCGTCATCCTGCTCGACGAACTCGCCAAGCAGGCCGACGTCTACAGCGAGTCCTACCCGCTGCCCCAGGAGAACGCCGCGATCACCGTTCCGGTCCTGATCGTCGTCGGCGCCGAGGACAAGATCGTCTGCGGGGCCGGAGCCAGCGACTGCTCCAGCAGCGCCGCGTTGTACGGGCAGGAGAAGCAGTTCTACCCGAACGCGCGGCTCGACGTGCGGGTCGTGCCGGGCACCGGCCACTCCCTCAACCTGCACCGCTCGGCTCCGCAGTGGCACGGCGCCGTCGCGGGCTGGCTGGCTGCTGTGGCTCGTTAGGCCGACACGGTTTGGTCGACGAGACGATGCGGGCGGGTCCACTGTGGACCCGCCCGCATTCGCGCTGTGCGGTTCTCAGGCGCGGGTGCGGCCCCGCAGGAACAGCGCCGCCACCGCGGTCGCCACGGCGAACAGCGCGCCCGCGACGAACGCCGCCGACATCCCCTCCACGAACGCGTACCCGGCGACCGCGTCCGCAGGCAGGTCCGCAGGCGCGGACGCGGCGGCCGAGTTGGCCGCGGTGGTCGTCACCGACACCAGCACCGCCAAGGCCAGCGAGGCCCCCAGCGTCGTCACGGTCGCCACGACGCTCGACGCCGCGCCGTACTCGTCCGCCCGCACACCGGACGTTCCGGCGATGGTCGCGGGGATGGTGCCCAGCGCGATGCCCGCGCCCAAGAGCAGCAGGGCGGGGAGCACGTCGGCGGCGTACTCGGTGTCGAAGTCCAGGGTGGACAGCACCAGATTCGACCCCACCAGCAGCACGGCCCCGGCCACCACCAGCGGACGTGCCCCCACCTTCGGCTCCAGTCGGACGACGACGCCCGCGAGCAGCAGCAGCGTCACGGTCACCGGCAGGAACGCGAGCGCCGCGCGCATCGGCGAAAACCCAAGCCCCTGCTGGAAGAACTGGGTCAGGAAGAACAGTTGACCGATCTGGCTGCCCTGCACCAGCAGCACCGCGATGTAGGCCGCCGCCCGGTTGCGGTCGGCGAACAGCGCGGGGACCATGATCGGCTGCCGCGCACGGCGCTCGATCACGGTGAACGCCACCAGCAGCACCAGCCCGGCGGCGAGGGCGACCCGCACCGCGCCGCTGGACCAGCCCTCGGTGCCGACCGCGGACAGCGCCCACACCAGTGCCGCTACACCGACTGCGGACGTCAGCGCGCCCGCCAGATCGAAGCGGCCGGGGCGGGCCGGGGTCTCCCGGACCACGAGCGGGGTCAGCGCCAGGATCACCAGGCCCACCGGCACGTTGAGCATGAGCGCCCAGCGCCACGAGCTGACCGAGGTGAACACGCCCGCCAGGAGCAGGCCGCCCGCCGCCCCGAGGCCGCCTGCTGCGGTGTAGACGGCGATGGCGCGCTTGCGGCCGTGCCCCTCGCGGTACATGCCGATGATCAGCGCGAGCACCGACGGCGACACCAGCGCCGCGCCGACGCCCTGTACGGCGCGGGCGGCGATCAGCAGTTCCGGCGATTCGGCCAGACCCCGGGCCAGGGACGCGGCGGTGAAGAGCAGGACACCGGTGGTGAACACCCGGCGCCTGCCCAGGATGTCGCCCGCCCGGCCGCCGAGCAGGAGCAGACCGCCGAAGGTGAGCAGGTAGGCGTTGACTACCCAGGACAGTTCTACGGACGAGAGCGACAGGCCCGCGCCCAGCCCGGGCAGCACGATGTTGATGATCATCTCGTCGATCAGCACCATCGCCTGGGCCGCGACGAGCACGGCGAGGGCGATCCCGGTGCGCGCGGACACCGGGGCGTGGACGGTGGGTCGGGCGGTGAGTTCCGCGGCCATGGTCAGCTCCCCCCTGTGGCGACGGGCACGCGGGCCGACCCGGCCGTCGCGGACTCGACGCGGGCGTTGGGCAGCCGGGCGATCACGACGCCGAGCACGGCGACGGCGATGCCGATGACCTGCAGCCCGGTGATCGCGGCGCCCTCCAGCCAGACGCTGCCCAGCATGAGCACGACCGGGACGATGTAGAGCACGGTGCCGGACTTGACGGCGCCCTCGTCGCGCACCATGCGCACGAAGAAGGTGAACACGACCGCGGTGTTGAGCACACCGAGCACCAGCAACGCGACGACGATCTCACCGGACCACTGCGGCGCGGCGCCCCAGCCCTGGACGGGGATGGTCAGCGCGGCCCAGCCGACGCCGAACAGCGCCTGGGTGGCCGAGAGCACCAGCGGGCGCGTGTTCTCGGCTTCCATCAACCGTCGCATGAAGATCATCGCGTAGCCGTAGGCGACCGCGGCGACGAGGTTGACCAGCGAGCCCCAGGTGAGCCACCGGCTCGCCTCCTCCCACGGCGGGAACATCAGCAGCACGCCTGCGAACCCGACGAGCACGCCGGTCACCAGCCCGCGCGGGCTGCGCGGCTCGCCGGTCGCGGGAGCCAGCAGCAGCACCCACAGCACGACGCTGGCGTTGAACACCGAGACCACGCCGAAGTCGGCGCCGGTCGCGTCCGGCACGACCTGCACGAGCAGCACCGGCAGCGCGTTGGTCAGGAAGCCGATGAGCAGCAGTCGCAGCCAGACCGAGGGCCGCTTCGGCAGCACTGCCCGGGTGATCGCCACGATGGCCAGCATCGCGCCCGCGCCGATCAGCACCCTGATGAAACTGAACTGGGTGGGCGACATGCCACCCAATGCCATCTTGATCCAGAAGTACGTCGATCCCCACATGAGGGCGACTGCGCCGAAGCGCAGGATTCCACCCATACCCACGGTTGGCCCCTTTCGGTCGGCTGTTCACCCCGGTCGGGGTCGGCGCCGACGCTCCCGGTATCCGGTCGTACGCCGCTGAAGAACGGCTCGACGCCGGTCCGGGGCGGTTTCGAGCGGTTCCCCAGCCGCGCGGGCGAGCATCGGGGACGACCACTCGCGGACCGGAAGGAACGGGCGATGACTAGCGTTCAGGAGCGTGCGGCGGAGCTGACATTCGCGGAGTTGTACGCGCGGGTGCAGCAGTTCTACGCGCGGCACATGTGGCTGCTCGACACCGGCGCGGCCGAGGAGTGGGCGGCGACGTTCAGCGAGGACGGCGTGTTCGCCCCACCGTCGGCTCCTGAGCCGATCGCGGGCCGGGCCGCGCTGACCGCCGGGGTCGAGGAGGCCAAGCAGCGGCTGTCCGAGATCGGTGAGCAGCACCGCCACCTGCTGCTGTCCCTGGACGTCGTCCCGCGCGGCGACGGCGGAATCGATGTGCGCAGCTACGCGCAGATCATCGCCACCCCGCGCGGCGGCGACCCGCGCGTGCACCTGATGTGCGTCACCTATGACCTGCTGGTGTTCGAGGACGGCGAGTTGCGCGTAAAGCACCGCAGGGTCACCCGGGACGGCCGCCCGTGACGCGGATGAAGGGCATCATCCTGGCAGGGGGGTCGGGCACCCGCCTGTACCCCCTGACCAAGGTGGTGTCCAAGCAACTGCTGCCGGTCGGCGACAAGCCGATGATCTACTATCCGCTCTCGGTTCTGATGCTCGCGGGCATCACCGACATCCTCATCATCTGTACCCCGCGCGACATCGGCCAGTTCCGCGACCTGCTCGGCGACGGCAGCCTGCTGGGACTGCGGCTGACCTACGCCGAGCAGCCCAGCCCGGACGGCCTCGCCCAAGCCCTGATCATCGGCGCCGACCACATCGGCGACGACCCGGTCGCGCTCATCCTGGGCGACAACATCTTCCACGGCGGGTCGTTCCAGTCGATCCTGCGCGCGGCCGCGGCCGATCTCGACGGCTGCGTGTTGTTCGGCTATCCCGTCCAGGACCCGCAGCGCTACGGCATCGGCGAGACGGACGCGGGTGGCAGGCTGGTGGGCATCGAGGAGAAACCTAGCCGCCCACGAGCGAACCGGGCCATCACCGGGCTGTACTTCTACGCCCCGGACGTCGTCGACATCGCCAAGAACCTGAACCCGTCGCCGCGCGGTGAACTGGAGATCACCGACGTCAACCGGGCCTACCTTGCCCAGGGCCGCGCCCGCCTGATCGACCTCGGCCGTGGGTTCGCCTGGCTGGACACCGGCACCCCGGACTCGCTCGGCCAGGCGGGCCAGTACGTGACCGCGCTCGAACAGCGTCAGGGCATTCGGATCGCGTGCGTCGAGGAAGTGGCCCTGCGCATGGGTTTCATCGATGCCGACGCCTGCCGCCTGCTGGGCGCCGAACTCGGATCGAGCCGGTATGGCAGGTATGTGACCGAGATGGCCGACGAACTCGGGGCCGCCTGATGCCGCTGTTGTCGATCATCACCGCCGCCCACGGCCCGCAAGCCACCTTCCTGCCGGACACCGCGGCGTCGCTGGCCGAGCAGACCCTGCCTGCCTGCTGGGAGTTCGAGTGGCTGGTCCAACAGGACGGTGAAGGGCCGTCGGTGCGCGACATGGTGCCGCGGGCCCGTTTCGCGGCCAACGGACGCCTGCTCGGCATCGCCGCCACCCGCAACCTGGCCCTGAGCCGCGCCCGCGGTGACCTGGTGCGCGTCCTCGACCACGACGATGTCCTGCTGCCGGGCAGTCTGGCCCGCCCACTGCCGCTCTTCGCCGACCCGTCGGTGCACTGGACGCTGACCGGAGCGGACGAGATCGACGCCGTCGGAACCCGCACCGCCATGCCGGAACCACCCCGCGTCGGCCGCGTGCCCCGGGGCGCGGTCGGCGCGGTCACCGACACCGTCGGCCGCTGGTCTCTGCTGTGCGCGGGCATGACCGCCCGCACCGACTCCGTACGCGCTCTCGGCGGTTGGCTGGCCACCCCGCGCTCGGAGGATGTCGGCCTGCTCACGGTCCTCGCCGAACTGACCGACGGCCACATCATCCCGGAGGCCACCTGGTGCTACCGGCGCCACACCGCGCAAACCCACCTGACCCCTGACTGGAGACAGCGCGCCGACGAAGGCGTCCGCGTGGTGACCCAACGCCTCGCCGCCGCCAAGCGCACCGGCCTGCGTTTCGCCTGACCGACGCGAATGGCTCCGGCTCACGGACCGGAGCCATTCGCGCGCCTTGGTGGCTGGTGATCCCGCGGTGTCCACTTGGCGCTGTTGTCCGCGAGCGTCCTAGTGTGAACGCCTCCCACGTTCAACCAGACACGCCCAAACCAGTGGCATGGCCGGGGTCTCTCCCAGCTAGAACCGCGGCAGCAGGTCCCGCTCCCGAGCCTGCCGCAGCGTCGGGGCGGTGCGGTCGCGCTCGGAGATGATCGGCGGCAGGTCCGCGGGCCACGGCAGCGCGAGGTCGACGTCCAGCGGGTGGATCGTGCGCTCCGCTCCCGGCACGTACTCGCGGTCGCACAGGTACTGCATCACCGCGCCGTCGCTCAGCGCCACGAAGGCGTGGCCGATCCCCCGGGGCAGGAAGACCGCGCGCGGCTCGCGCGGGCTCATCGGGGTCGCCGTCCAGTGACCGAAAGTGGGGGAGCCCAGACGCAGGTCCACGGCGATGTCGAGGGCCTCGCCGCTCGCGCAGGTGACGTACTTGGCCTGGCCGTCGTCGTCGGCGAAGTAGTGGATACCCCGAATGACGCCCCGGGCGGAGATCGACATGTTCGCCTGAGCGATGGAGAACGCGACGCCTGTGTTCGCGGTGAACCGACTGGAGCGATACCACTCGACGAACTCGCCGCGCTCGTCGCTGTGGACGGTGAGGTCGGCGCTCCAGACTCCGGGAATCCGGTCCGTGCGCTGGTCGATGGTTGTCACGTGTGCACCCTCTTCTTTTGCGGCCCCTCGGACAGGGCTTGTGGTTGGTGCGAAGGCGGGTTGCCGAGCCCTGCGCGGACATGCCCACCCGACCGGACCGCCGCCTGCCCCTGATCCCGATGCCGACACCAGGGGTGTCATGACGCTCCTTTCGGCAGGGCAGGCTCAAGGGTGGCGCGCCGCGCTCGAAAACCGGTCCAGTCCGACCGCTTCTAGTCGCGCTCCGGTCGGCTGCGAGGACGGTCCGACATTCTGGTTTGGACGGCCCGCAAAGGGGCCGTCGCGACGGAAGGTGCGCGCGGTGCTGCTCACGGATCACGAACCCGGACTCGCTCGCCGGGTACAGCTCACTAGGGGCCTGCACTGGCTGTACGCCGCCCAAGGCGACCCTTACGCAGCGCTGCTGCGCGGCTACGACCTCGACCCCGCCGCCGTCGACGCCCTGCGCGAACCCGGCGCCCTGTGGCGCTCACGGACGGGGGACTGGGTGGCCGCGGGCTACGCCGCCGCGGCGGCGGCTCTTGCCTGCCCGGACCTGGAACCCACGCTGCTCGATCTCGCGCGGCAGGTGTCTGCCTGCGCCGCGCCCGAGGATCTCGCCGTCCATGAGGCGTGCTCGAAGGTCCTCGACCGCCTGCCCGCGCGGTTCGACATCGTCGCCACCGCGCGGGCAGTCGCGGTCAGTGCGCTGGGCGGCGATCCGAACGCTCTGATGTGGACGGACGCGGCTGGCGCGGTGGACGCGGTGCTGTGCCCGCCCAGCCCCGCGGCCGCCGCCACCTTGCGCGCGGCGCTGGCCCGAATCGGGGACGGTTTCGCCTCGGCAGCGGTGCCGGTCGCGACCGCGCTGGCCGCCGACGCCGTGCTGGCCCACCTGGACCGGCGGCCGGTCCGGCTGACCGATGTGCTCCGTGCCGAGCCGCCCGTGCACCTGGTGCCCTGCACCGCGACCGCCGACGTGCGGATCGCCGAAACCACCGTCGAGAAAGGACAGACGCTGGTGGTGGCGGTCGGTGCGGCCAACCGCGACCCGGGCGCGCGCTCGGTGCTCGTGCCCGGCGGCTCGCTCGCACCGGTGGTCGACTTCGCCCGCGCGGTCGCGGGCGCGCTGCTCACCGCGCTCGCCGAGCGGCACCCGGGGTTGCGCGCCGACGGTCCCGCCCTGCGCGCCCGACGCGCCCCGGTGACCCGCACGCTGTCCCGCTGTCCCGTGGCCGCGGCCTGACCAGGAGGGTGATCATGAAGGTCCTGTTCGCGTGCATGCCGCACGCTACGCACATGCAGCCGATGGTGCCGCTGGCCTGGGCGCTGCGCGCCGCGGGCCACGAGGTGCGCGTGGCGAGCCAGCCCGAACTGGCAGAGGCCATCACCGCCGCGGGGATGACCGCCGTCCCGGTCGGCACCGAGCACTGGTACGCCGCCGACCCGTGGGCGCCGGAACTGCTCGGCGAACTGCTCGGCGCGGGCGGCTCCGAGCACGTGCAGCGGTTCGACTGGACCGCAGCCGAAACCTGGGACACCGAAGACCTGCTGGAACTCGAACACGTGATGATCTCCACGCTGTTCGCCTCGTTCAACAGCGACACCATGATCGACGACTTGGTCGCTTTCGCCCGGGACTGGCGGCCCGACCTGGTGGTCTGGGAGCCGTTCACGCTCGCGGGCGCTGTCGCGGCGACGGTGACCGGCGCCGCGCACGCCCGCCTGGTCTACGGGCCGGACATCACCATGCGGGCTCGTCAGCGGTTCCTCGAACTCAACGCCGAGCAGGCTCCCGAGCACCGCGAGGACCCCACCCGAGAGTGGCTTTCCGGCGTGCTGGCCCGATTCGGCCACAGCTACGACGAGACCGTGCGCACCGGCCAGTTCACCATCGACACCACCCCGCCGAGCGCGCGGCTCGACACCGGTTTGCCCACCGTCGACGTGCGCTACCTGCCCTACAACGGCCCGGCGACGTTGCCCGCGTGGATCGCCGAGAAGCCGACTCGCCCCCGCGTCTGCCTGACCCTCGGTGTGTCCGAGGAGATGGACCGGTCGGCGGCGTCGGTGTCCGACATCGTGGCTGGACTGTCCGAAGTGGACATCGAGGTGGTGGCAACGCTCGGCGTCGACCAGCGCGCCGGTCTGCCTGCCAACGTCCGCGCCGTCGACTTCGTGCCGCTGCACGACCTGCTGCCAAGCTGCGACGCCATCGTGCACCACGGCGGCGTCGGCACCCGCGCCACCGCCGAGACGCACGGCGTCCCGCAGTTGATCCTCGCCTACGGCTGGGACACCGTGGTCAAAGCCGAGCGCACCGAGGAACTGGGCGCGGGGATCTGCTTGCGCGCCGAGGACGCCACGGTCGAGGCAGTCCGCGCCGCCGTGCGGCGCCTGCTCGACGAGCCCGGCTTCGCCAAGGGCGCCGCCGCGGTGCGCGAGGAGCTGGCCGCCTTGCCCGCGCCCGCCGAGGTGGTCGCCGAGTTGGTTGTCCGCGCCGGGGCGGTGACCCGCTGATGCGGGCCGCGCTGCTCGCCCCCACCGACCGCATCGACGAGCGGCTCGCGCTGTCCAGCGTGACCATCGACAGCGCGGTCAGCACGCACGCCGACTTCCCGGGGTGGTTCGACGACTTGCGCACCCGCTCTTACACCGAGGTGGAACCGGCCGCCATCGACGACCTCGTCGGGTGGTCCGTGGACCCGGCCACCGGGAACATCGTGCACGACAGCGGCCGGTTCTTCGTCGTGGAGGGCCTGTCCGTCGCGGTGCCCGGCGGCCCGGTGCCGCGGTGGAGCCAGCCGATCATCAACCAGCCCGAGGTCGGCGTGCTCGGCATCGTGGCCAAGGAGTTCGACGGGGTCCTGCATTTCCTGATGCAGGCCAAGGTCGAGCCCGGCAACTGCAACGGGCTTCAGGTCTCGCCGACTGTGCAGGCGACCCGCAGCAACTACTCCGGTGCCCACCGCGGGCGCACGGTGCCGTACCTGGAGTACTTCTTCGACACCGCCGAGCACACGGTGATAGTCGATGTCCGCCAGTCCGAGCAAGGCGCATGGTTCCACCAGAAGCGCAACCGCAACATGGTTGTCGAGGTCCGTGGGCCGGTCGAGGTGCGCGACGGGTTCCGCTGGTTCACCCTCGGCCAGTTGCACCGGTTGCTCGCCGAGGACGACCTGGTGAACATGGACGCCAGGACCGTGCTGTCCTGCCTGCCGTTCTCCGGCAGCGGTGTGCGCCGCGTGGTGAGCGCGGGCGACGACTGGTTCCGCGACGGCCTGCTGCGCTCGTGCGTGCCCGGCGAGCACAGCGTGCACGGCAACGACGAGATCCTGAGCTGGATCAGCAGAGCCCGGTCGGCGACCGATGTGGACACCTGCCGCATTCCGCTGAACGAGGTGGCTGGTTGGCGCCGCGAGAACGGCCGAATCCGGCACGAGTCAGGACTGTTCTTCGACGTGATGGGCGTGCGGGTGCGCGCGCGCGGCCGCGAGGTCGACCAGTGGACCCAGCCGATGATCGAGGCACACGGCGCGGGCGTCGTCGCGTTCCTGGTCCGCAGGGTCGGCGGGGTGCTGCACATCCTGGTGCACGGCCGGGCCGAGCCCGGCTTCGTCGATGTCGTCGAACTGGCGCCGACTGTGCAGTGCAAGCCGGAGAACTACCGCGTCCTGCCGCCCGAGGCCCGGCCGCCTTTCCTCGACCGGGTGCTGGCCGCTCCGCCTGAGCGCGTGCGCTTCGCCGCCACGCTCTCCGAGGAGGGCGGGCGGTTCTACCACACGCGCAATCGTTACCTGGTCGTCGAAGCCGACCCCGCCGACGACCTCGCGCACCCAGATTTCCGCTGGGTCACCGTCGACCAGTTGGTCGGACTGCTGCGGCACAGCCACTACCTCAACATCCAGGCCCGCAGCCTCGTCGCTTGCCTGCACAGCCTGCTCGGCGCTCCGGCGGCAGGCACCAGCAAGGCGATCGCATGACACCCCTGGTGTCGACCGCACGGTCGAAGTCAGGCTGCGATCGGCCGTTCGACGCGGTGTCGGGCACCGCCGCGCGGGGTCAGGTCGTAGTCGCCGCCACCGGCTTCCGCCCAGTTCCCACGACAGGCCCCCTTCGCGGGCCGGTACGAAAGAGGGTGCACCAGTGACCACCGGAGCAGACCCCGAGCTCGTCCGCGCCATGGTGCGCATTCGTCGGGTTGAGGAGGTGCTCGCCGACTTCTACCGCGACGAGCAGCAGATGCGCACCCCGACGCACTTCTCCATCGGCCAGGAGGCCACCTCCGTGGGGGTGTGCGCGGCGGCCGAGCCGGACGACATTGTCTACAGTGGACACCGCTCGCACGCGCCGTATCTCGCCAAGGGTGGCGATCTGTCGGCCATGGTGGCCGAGCTGTACGGCAGGGAGGCGGGCTGCGCCAAGGGCCGGGGTGGCTCCATCCACCTGATCGACGCCGCCGCCGGATTCGGGGGCTCGGCGGCGATCCTCGGCGAGATGATCCCGGTCGCGGCCGGAGCGGCGTGGGCGTTCACGCTGCGCAAGTCCCCGCGGGTCGCGATGACCTTCTTCGGCGACGGCGCCACCGAGGAGGGCGTGTTCGCCGAGACGCTCAACTTCGCCGCCGTGCATCGGCTTCCGGTCGTGTTCGTCTGCGAGAACAACCAGTACTCGATCTCGTCGCCGCTGCGCCAGCGGCAGGCAGGCGGCCACGGCATCGCCGCGCGGGCGGCGGCGCACGGCGTGCGCGCGGCCGAGGTCGACGGCAACGACGTCTTCGCGGTGCGCGCCGCGGCAGGCGAGGCGTTCGCCCACGCTCGCTCGGGCCGCGGGCCGATGCTGCTGGAACTGCACACCTACCGCTGGCGCGAGCACGTCGGTCCCGGCTGGGACCACGACCACGGCTACCGCACCAAGGCCGAGATCGACTCGTGGATCGAGCGTTGCCCGATCCGCCGCGCCGCCGATGCCCTGCGCGCGACCCACCCCGACATCGACGAGCGGGTGCGCGAGTGGGAAGTGGCGGCGACCGAGGAGATCCATGCCGCGGTCCGGCTGGCAAAGGCGGCGCCGTGGCCGGACGTGGCCGAGTTGACCCGCGGCGCCTACGGCGACGCCGCCCTCACGAGCTGACGGGAGACAACGATGCGCAGGTTGCGGTACTGGCAGGCGATCAGCGAGGCGACCGTGCAGTGCATGGCGGACGACCCGAGCGTCTTCATCGCGGGGGAAGGGGTCGATGACCACAAGGGCACCTTCGGCACCACCAAGGAAGCCTTCGAGCGATTCGGGCCCACCCGGGTGGTGGACGTGCCGAACTCGGAGAACGCCACCGCGGGCCTGGCCATCGGCGCGGCGGCCGCGGGAATGCGGCCGATCGTGGTGCACACGCGGGCGGACTTCATGTTCCTTGCGGTGGACGCGCTGGTGAACCTGGCGGCCAAGTGGCGCTACATGTACGGCGGCGACCAGGGCGGGGTGCCGGTTGTGACCCGCGGGGTGGTCGGCCGGGGCTGGGGACAGGGTGCCACCCACTCGCAGAGCCCGCACGCGACCTTCGCCCACTACGCGGGCCTGCAGGTGGCCGCGCCCGCCTCGCCCGCGGACGCGAAGGGCCTGCTGGTGCAGGCGCTGCGGTCGGACACCCCGACCGTGCTGATCGAGAACCGCAACCTCTACCCGCTGACCGGCGAGGTTCCCGAGGAGGCGCTGGCGATCCCGTTCGGCGTCGGCCGCATCGCCCGCCGGGGCAGCGACATCACGGTCGTGGCGGCCTCGCTGATGGTGCACGAGGCTGAGCGTGCCGCCGACCAGCTTGCCGCGCGCGGCATCAGTGTCGAGATCGTCGACGTGCGCAGCCTGCGTCCGCTCGACGACGCGATCATCTGCGAGTCGGTGGCCAGGACCGGCAGGCTCGTGGTGGCCGACACAAGCTGGGCCCGCTACGGCTTCGCCGCCGAGGTGGCCGCCGTGGTCGCCGAAAACGTCCCCGAGGCGTTGCGTGCGCCGGTCCGCAGGGTGACCCCGCCGGACTGTCCCGCTCCGGTGTCCTGGCCGCTGGAGGAGGCGTGGCACCCGGGCGCGGACAGCATCGCCGAGGCGTGTCTCGACCTGCTCGGCGCCCACCGCGGCGATCTTCCCAGGCTGGCCGACGTCGCCGCCGGGTTCCAGGGTCCCTACTGACGGTAGTCCGTATATCATACGGTACGCTGTACTGAGAACGTGGAAGACGAGGGAGGCGCCCGTGCGACTGGGTCGGTACGCGGTGGTGTTCGAACCGGGCAAGCCCGCGCGGGCGGGGACTTTCCTGGTGCACTGCCCGGACGGCGGGCCGCTGCCGTCGGAACTGGACGGGCTGGGCGAACCCGCCGAGCCGCTGGTGAGCTTCCCGGACGGCGGCGGGGTCGCCGTCCGGGCAGTGCCTGCGCGCCGGGTATCGGCGGGTCACGGGCTGCCGCTGCTGGCCGCGGTGGACGGCGAACCGGACGCCCATCCGTCCGCCGCGTTCCACGCCGCCGCCGTCCGTGCGGCGCTGAACCTGGTGGCTCGGGGCAGGCTGCTTCCCGGGTTGGACGAGGACGGGTTCGACGCCTGGCGGGTCGGCCCGTACGACGTCACCGACATCGAGCGGCTGCGCGCGCTGGCCGCGGCGATGCCCGCGGCCGCGCGGGCAGTCCCGGTCGACGCGGCCGCCGCGGCACCGGTGCTGCCCGAGCCCGAGGGCCTGCTGCGCGCCCTGTTCGACACCGTCGCCGACACCTTGCCGCGCACGCCGGGCGCCGAATGGCTCACTGGCGACCCGCGCTTCGCCGCCGTCGCCCCGACTCCTGGTGACGCCGAGCTGCGCGAGTGGTCGCGGCAGGTGGCCGCAGGCGTCGACGCGGGCTTGCGGGTCGCATTGCGCCTGGAAGTGCGCGGCGACCTGGCCGACACCCCGTTCACCGCGGTCGTGCGGCTGCGGGACCTGGGAGACCCGACCCAGGTCGACGACGCGGCGGCGCTGTGGGCCGGGGCGGAGCACGGCTTCGGCGAGCGCGCCACCTTCGAGGCGATGCTCGCGGTGCGCAGGGCCGCGCGGGTGTGGTCGCCGCTGGAGAGCCTGCTCGCCGAGGCGGAGCCGGTCGAGCTGGAGTTGGTCGACGAGGACGTCGAAGACCTGCTCGGCGGGGCGGCGACCCAGCTGGCCGAGGCTGGGGTGGACATCGAGTGGCCGCCCGAGCTGTCCCGCGAGCTGGCCGCGCGCACTGTCGTGTCCGCGCCCGGTGACATGCCCGCCGACGTGGCCGCGTTCCTGCGGACCTCGCCGCCGCTGCCGCTGCGCTGGCAGCTCACGCTGGCGGGCGAGCCGCTCACCGACGCCGAGATGGATCTGATCGGCAAGTCCCGGCCGCTGGTGCGGCTGCACGAGCGCTGGGTGCTGGTCGAACCCGAGCTGGCCCGCAAGGCTCGCGAACCTGCCCTGCCGCCGCTGCCCGCCTACGAGGGCTTCGGTCTCGCGCTGATCGGCAGCGCCGAAGTGGAGGGCGACCTGGTTGAGACTGTCGCCGACGGCTGGCTCGGCGAACTGGTCGCCCGGACGGTCGACCCGGACGGCGGCCCCGAGGAAGTTGGCCAGCCCGACGCGCTCGCCGCGACCCTGCGCGACTATCAGCAGCGCGGCGTGCGGTGGCTGCACCGGATGACCTCGCTGGGCTTCGGCGGCTGCCTCGCCGACGACATGGGCCTCGGCAAGACGATCATGCTGATCGCGCTGCACCTGCGCCGGGCGCTCGACCCGGCGACCTCGGGTCCGACCCTGGTCGTGTGCCCGGCGTCGCTGCTGGGCAACTGGGAGCACGAGATCGCCAGGTTCGCCCCCGGCACCCCGGTCCGCCGCTTCCACAGCGGGTCGCGCTCGCTGGCCGGGCTCGACGGCGGGTTCGTCCTCACCACCTACGGCACCATGCGCGTCGACGCCGACGTGCTGGCCGCCGCGGCGTGGGGTCTGGTCGTGGCCGACGAGGCGCAACACGTGAAGAACCGGCTCAGCGGCACCGCCAAGGCGTTGCGCGCGATCCCGGCCAAGGCGCGGGTCGCGCTGACCGGCACCCCGGTCGAGAACAACCTCGGCGAGCTGTGGGCACTGCTGGACTGGACCACGACCGGCCTGCTCGGCACGGTCGGCACGTTTCGGACCCGGTGGGGCCGCACCATCGAGGTCGACCGGGACAACCGGAGCGCGGGCAGGCTCTCCCGGCTGGTCAGGCCCTTCCTGCTGCGCAGGCGCAAGAGCGACCCCGGCATCGCCCCCGAGCTGCCGCCGAAGATCGAGACCGACCACCACGTCGCGCTCACCGCCGAGCAGGCCGGGCTCTACCAGCGGGTGGTCGCGGACGTGATGGCCGAGATCCGGGCCAGCGAGACGGAGATCGCCCGCCGCGGCCTGGTGCTCAAGCTGCTGGTCGGCCTCAAGCAGGTCTGCAACCACCCGGCCCACTACCTCAAGGAGACCGACGCGCCTGCGCGGTCGCGCTCGGAGAAGCTGCAGTTGCTCGACGAGTTGGTCGGCACGATCACCGCGGAGGACGGGGCCGTGCTGGTGTTCACCCAGTACGTGCAGATGGCGAAGCTACTCGAACAGCACTTCGTCGCCAGGGGCGTGCCCGTGCGGCTACTGCACGGCGGTACCCCGATCCCGCGCCGGGAGGAGATGGTGCGCCGCTTCCAGGCGGGCGAGTTCCCGGTGTTCCTGCTCTCGCTCAAGGCGGCGGGTACCGGTCTCAACCTCACCCGCGCCGACCACGTCGTGCACTTCGATCGCTGGTGGAACCCCGCGGTCGAGGCTCAGGCCACCGACCGGGCGCACCGCATCGGCCAGACCAAGGCGGTCCAGGTGCACCGGGTGATCGCGCGCGGCACCCTTGAGGAGCGCATCGCCCTGCTGCTGGAGTCGAAGAAGGAACTCGCCGACGCCGTGCTGGGCGGCGGCGAGGCGGTGCTGAGCGAGCTGTCCGACGCCGAGCTGCTGCGCCTTGTCGAGCTGAGGAGTGTCTGAGATGTCCGACTTCCACGACGAGGACGAGTACGACGACCACCTCGCCGCCCTCTTCGCCGCCGACGAGGACGAGGACGAGGACGAGCCCGAGGCCGACCCCGGCGGGCGCGCCGTCACTTTCCCCGCGTTTCCGCCCGGCCGCCGCTACGGCAAGAAGTTCGCCGACACCTGGTGGGGCAACGCCTGGATCGAGGCGATGGAGGACACCGCCCTCGACCCGGAGCAGTTGAAGAAGGGCCGCGCGCACGCCTTCGGCGGCCAGGTCGGCGCGATCACGGTCAGCCCCGGCCGCGTCTCCGCCGCCGTTCACGACGGCGACCACACCCGGCCCTACGCCACGGTCGTCCGGTTCGCCGAGCTGACCGACGCGGGCTGGGACCGCTTCCTCGACCGGGTGGCCACCCGGGCGGGCCACATCGCCGCCCTGCTCGATCGCGACATGCCGCGCGACCTGGTCGGCGCGGCCGCCGACGCGGGCGTGCGCCTGCTGCCCGGCTACGGCGACCTCGACCCGGAGTGCGACTGCCCCGGATGGGACAGCCCGTGCAAGCACGCGGCGGCGCTGTCGTACCAGATGTCCTGGCTTCTCGACCGCGACCCGTTCGTGCTGCTGCTGGGCCGCGGCCGCGGCCAGGACGAGCTGACCGAGGAACTGCACCGCCGCAACACCCGTGGCGGGGCAACGCACAGCGGCGACCCCGCGGACCTCGGCACGCCCGCCGCTCAGGCGTGGTCCTCGGCCCCGGCCCCACTGCCCGAGCCGCCCGAGTTGGGCCCGTCGCTGCACCTGGCCCCGCTGCTCGCCGACGTCGAGATCGAGTCCCCTGTGGACGATGCCGCGATCTCCGCACTGGCCGCCGACGCCGCCGCCCGTGCCCGAGACCTGCTGTCCGGCAGGTATTCGACCGCGCCACGGTGGCCCGACGCCGTCCGGCTGGCCGCCCGCGCCGACGACGGGGTGATCGACCGCGCGGGCCGGGCTTGCGGCAGACCCGCCGAGTTCACCCGCGCCGTGCACGCCTGGCGGCTCGCGGGCGCGGCGGGCCTCGCGGTCCAGGAGAACTCCTGGACACCCGCCAAGGACGCCCTCGCCCGCGCCCGCACGGAGTTCGAGGAAGCCTGGCAGGACAGCGGCAGCGGCGAACCGCCCGAGCTGACGTCCTGGCGCAACCGCTGGACCGCCGAGTCCCACGGCGTCCAACTCCGCCTCGGCGAAGACCACCAGTGGTACCCCTTCCGCGCCGTGCAGGGCGGCTGGGTATTGGCGGGCCCGGCGACGGACGACGTCGGCGTGACCTTGGTCGAGCTACTGCGGGAGGAGTAGGTCGCCGTCGAAGGGGAAGGCCCGCACTGCGGGGCCTTCCCCTTTTCCCTATGCGGTGAACGCGGCCGCGTGGTCGCGGGCCCACTGGCCGAAGCCCAGCCCCGGCCGCCCGGTGACCTTCTCTACCGTCGGCAACACCATCGGCGGTGTGTCCACAGAGTCCGCCAGGTACTTCAGCACCATGTCCACCACCGGCGGCGGCATGAACCGCACCAGCTCAGCGCGGGTGGTCTCCGCAGGCACCTCCTCGAACGCGATGTCGCGCCCCACCGCGGCCGCGATCGCCGCGACCTGCTCGGCCTGGCTGAGCAGCTCGGGACCGGTCAGCTCATACGATTCGCCGACGTGGGTGTCCTCCAGCAGGGCGGCGGCGGCCACGGCGGCGATGTCGGCTTCGTGCAGCAAAGCCCTGCGGGCCTTGGCATACGGTGCGCGGACGACGCTCTCGGCGCGGATCGAGTGGCCCCACTTCCACAGGACATTCGTGGCGAACTCGTCCGGGCGCACGAGTGTCCACTCCAGACCGCTCTGTTCCACCGCCAGCTCGACGGCGCGGTGGTAGGCGCCGCTGAAGTTGGTCACGTCGTGCACGGAGCTGGAGGACAGCACCACGATGCGCCGCACCCCGGCGCGGGCCGCGCGCGCGACGACCTCCTGGGCCGTCTGCGGCACCGGGAACAGGTACATCCGCTCCACTCCGCGCAATGCGGCGTCCAGGCTCGCGGGTTCGGCGAGGTCGCCGCGCACCACCTCCACGTCCGGGCGCTCGCTGACGGCGGTGCGGCTCGTCGCCCGTACGGTCGCGCCCGCGGCGCGCAGGCAGGCAACGACGTGCCTGCCCACGTGGCCCGTCGCGCCGGTCACCAGGAACACCATCTCGTCCGCCTCTCCTCGTGTTCGGCCGGAGTCGGCCTTCTCCTGCCGACTATCGCGATCCGGCCTTGAGGTGTCCTCAAGCCCGGATCGCGATGCTGGTTCCAGGTGACCGGCGATGACGGAGATGACCGAGGAGAGGCGATGCGGGCGACCGACAGCACGACCATGGAAGAGAACAAGGAACGCTGCCTGGCAATGGTGGCGGCGTGGAACCGCTGGGAGCTCGGGGGAATCGTCGAGCACTGGGCGCCCGACGTAGTCCACTACTCGGAGAACCTGCCCGTGGACACCGACGAGATGATCATGCGGATGGAGGGCGGCCTCGCGGCGTTTCCTGATCTCCAGTTGGCGGTCGAGAGCATCATCGCCGAACGCGACCTGGTGAGCCTGCGGCTGACGATCACCGCGACGCACCTGGGCCAGTTCATCGACATCCCGCCCACCGGCAAGAAGGTGACCTGGCACATCGTCGAGGAGCTGCGGTTCGTCGACGGCAAGGTCGTCGAGCACTGGGACGTGATGAACTACTTGCCGATGCTCAAGGCCATCGGCCGCGTCCCCGAGGACGTGTGATGTCCCTGAACCTGCCCGAGAGCGCCGCCGTCGGCGCTCGGCCTGCCGAGGTCCGGCAGGTGGTGCTCACCGAGGCGCTCGGCGACCCGACCGCCCTGAAGGTGCGCACCGCGCCGATGCCACTGGCCCGCAAGGGCAGGGTCGTGGTCCGGGTCGAGGCGGCGGGCGTGTCCTACGCCGAGGTCCAGATGCTCGGCGGGCTCCACCCGTTCCCGCCGAAGCTGCCCTACGTCCCCGGCTACGACCTGGTGGGCGAGATCGCCGAGGTCGGCCCAGGGGTCACCGGCTGGTCTGTCGGCGACCGGGTAGCCGCGATGCCCCGCTCCGGGGCGTGGCAGGAGTGTGTCGAGGTGGCCGCGTCCGGGTTGGCGCCGGTGCCGCGCGCACTGGACGCGGGCGAGGCGGTCGCGCTGGTCTGCAACGGCGTCACGGCGTGGCAGATGCTGCACCGCGGCGCCAAGGTGCGGCCCGGTGAGACGGTCCTCGTGCAGGGCGCGTCCGGCGGTGTCGGTTCGGTGCTGACCCGGCTCGCGGTCCACCACGGCGCGCGGGTCATCGGCACCGCGTCGCCCGCCAAGCACGACCAGGTCCGCGCGATGGGCGCCGAGCCGGTCGACTACCGCGGCGACTTGGCCGCGACCGTCCGCGCCGTGGCCCCTGACGGCCTCGACGCGGTCTTCGACCACATCGGCGGCAAGGGGATCACGACCGGTTGGCGGCTGCTGGCCCGCGGCGGCAGGCTGATCTCCTTCGACTCCTCCGTGCGGGGTTTCCAGTCGGGCCAGTGGTTCCGCCCGCACCTGCCGGTCCTGCGCCGGGTCGCGGGCTGGACGCTGCTGCGCGCGGTCGGCGCCACCGGCGGTCGGGTCGCCAAGACCTACTACGTCCGCCCCGGCGACAAGTTTCGCGCCGATCTCGCCGCTCTGTTCGACCTCGTGGCCCAGGGCGTGCTGACCCCGCACGTGGACGCTCGCCACCGGCTGGACCGCGCCGCTGACGCGGTGCGCGCCCTGATCGAGGGCAGGGTGGTCGGCAAGCAGGTCTTGGTGCCGTGATCCGTTGGGGCGGACCGCTTTGCGGCGTTCCGCCCCTTCGCCACAGAGAGGAAGTCCGATGGTCCGCTTCGGGGTGCTCGGCTGCTCCTCCATTGCCCGCAGGCGGTTCCTGCCCGCGCTGGCCCGGTCCTCGGCCCGGCTGACCGCCGTCGCCAGCCGCGATCCGGGCCGCGCCGCCGCGTTCGCCGCGGAGTTCGACTGCGCGCCGGTGCCCGGCTACGACGCACTGCTGGCCCGCGACGACATCGATGCCGTGTACGTCTCCGTCCCCACCGGGCTGCACACCGAGTGGGCCCGGGCGGCCCTGGCCGCGGGCAAGCACGTGCTGGTCGAGAAGCCGCTGGCCACGACCCACGCCGAGGGCGTTGCCCTGTTCGGGGGCGCGGGCGGCCTTGTGGTGATGGAGAACCGGATGTTCGCCCACCACCGCCAGCACGCCGACGTCGCCGACCTCATGCCCGCCATCGGCAGCCTGCGCGCCGTCACCGCCGCGATGGCCATCCCCCCGCTGCCCGCCACGGATGTGCGCTACCGCCCCGAGCTCGGCGGCGGCGCCCTGCTGGACGTCGGCTACTACCCGCTGCATGCTGCCCTGATGTTCGCAGGCGCCGACCTGGAAGTCGTCGGCGCCACCCAGACCATCCACACAGGACACGAGGTGGACGTGGGCGGGACCGCCCTGCTCCGCGCTCCCGACGGCGTCACCGCCCAAGTGATCTTCGGCTTCGAGCACGGCTACCGCTCGTTCTACGAGCTGTGGGGCACCCGCGGCCGGATCACCCTGGAGCGCGCGTTCACGCCGGGGGAGACCTGGCGGCCGACCCTGCGCATCGAACGCCACGGCGCCACCGAGGTGCGGACCCTGCCGCCCGCCGACCAGTTCCGCGCCGCGATCGAGGTGTTCGCGGGCGCCGTGACCGGCACCTGGGGCCTCGGCGCGCACACCGCGCGCACGCTCGCGGGCCTCGCCCTGATCGACGCCGTGCGAAGGGCGACGGACTCGGACGCGACCCCGCTGCTCGGCGCGCCCACCCTCCTCGGCGCACGCGGCTGACCGCAAGCCCACAACCGCACAGGGAACCTCGGGACTGAGGAAAGCCCCCGCACGGCCTGGGGGCGGCCGTGCGGGGGCTTTCGCCTCCGCCGCACGTGGGGGAAGCGGCGGCGGAGGCGCACGCCGGGGATCACCCGGCGAGATCGGTCACATCAGCGGACGCAGGTATGCGGCCGTGGCGATCCCGTCGGCGGCGGCGAGGGCGCGGGGCGTGCCCTCGAACACCACCTGACCACCGTCGCGGCCCGCGCCGGGGCCGAGTTCGATCACCCAGTCCGCGTTCTTGACGACGTCCAGGTTGTGCTCGATGACGACGACGGTGTTCGACTGGTCCACCAAGCGGTCCATGATGGCCACCAGCCGATCGATGTCGGACATGTGCAGGCCGCTGGTGGGCTCGTCCATGATGTAGACGCTGCCCTTCTTGTGCAGTTCGCACGCCAGCTTCAGCCGTTGGCACTCGCCGCCGGACAGGGTGCTCAGTGGCTGGCCGAGCGTGATGTAGTCCAGCCCGACCTCGACCATGGCGTCCAGTATCGGCGCGAACTTGGCGCCCGCGAAGAAGTCCACTGCCTCCAGCGCGCCCAGCGCCAGCACGTCGCTGATCGACTTCCCGCGCAGGGTGTGGGCCAGGACCTCGGCGCGGAACCGCTTGCCCGCGCAGTCCTCACAGGTGGTTTTGACCGGGTCGAGGAAGGCCAGGTCGGTCTGGGTGAACCCGAGTCCCTGGCAGGTTGCGCACGCGCCCTTGGAGTTGAAGCTGAACAGCGCGGCGCTGACCTTGTTGGCTTTGCCGAACGCCTTGCGGATCTCGTCCATGATCCCGATGTAGGTCGCGGGTGTCGACCGGCTGGACGCGGTGACCGCGGCCTGGTTGATCATGATCGCGTCCGGGTGCTGCTCCTGGAATGCCTGGATCACCAAGGAGCTCTTGCCCGCGCCCGCCACTCCGGTGACCGCGGTGAGCACCCCGGTCGGGATGTCGACGGTGACCTTCTTGAGGTTGTTGGCGACCGCGTCGGTGATGGTGAGGCGGCCGGTCGGCGAGCGGTAGTCGGTCTTGCCCTTCTCTTGGCGGCGCAGGCAGCGGCCGGTCAGCGTGTCGGCTTGGCGCAGGTCCGCCAGCGAGCCCTGGTAGACAATCTGGCCGCCGCGCGCGCCCGCGTGCGGGCCGATGTCGACGATGTGGTCGGCCACCGCGATGACGTCCGGGTCGTGCTCCACGACGAGCACCGTGTTGCCCTTGTCCCGCAACTCCCGCAGCAGGTCGTTGAGCCGGGCGACGTCGCGGGCGTGCAGCCCGACGCTGGGTTCGTCGAAGACGTACATGACCTCGATCAGGCTGCTGCTGAGGTGGCGCACGGTCTTGACCCGCTGGGACTCGCCGCCGGAGAGGGTCATCGTCTCCCGGTCGAGGCTGAGGTAGCCGAGGCCGATGTCGACCAGGTGCCGCAGCCGCGTCGTCAGGCTCGCCAGTACCGGCGCCGCGGCGGGGTCGGCGATGCCGGTGAGGATCGGCAGCAGGTCGCTGAGCTGCATCGCGCTGAGCTGGGCGATGCTGTAGCCGTGGACTTCGACGCCCAGCGCGGCCTGGTTGAGCCTGCTGCCCTGGCAGCGCGAGCACACCGCGTAGCTGACGAACCGCATCACCGTCTCGCGGTTCTTCTCCGCCATCGTGTTGACGTCTTTCTTGATGAACAGGCGGGTGAACTTGTCGACCAGCCCCTCGTACTCGGAGGAGCCGCTGCCGCCCGCACCGCTCCACTCGATCTTGCCGCCCTTGCCGTGGAGCAGTTGCTCCATCTCGGCGTCGCCGTAGTCGGCCAGCGGTGTGTCCAGGTCGAACAGACCCGATTGGGCGTAGAGCTTCCAGTACCAGGTGTCCACCGCGAACGGCGGGAACAGGATCGCGCCGCCGCGCAGCGACTTGCCAGGGTCGAGGAACTTGCCCAGGTCGAGCTCGGCGGTCTTGCCGATGCCGTCGCACCGCTCGCACATGCCCGCGGGGTCATTGAAGGAGAACGCCCCGGCGCCACCGACGTGCGGGGAGCCGAAGCGGGAGAACAACAGCCGCAGCAGCGGGGCGATGTCGGAGATCGTGCCCAGCGTCGAGCGGGAGCCGCCGCCGAGCCGTTTCTGGTCGATGACCACGGCGGTGGACAGGTTGCTGATCGAGTCGACGTTCGGCTCGCCGTACTTGGGCAGCATCGTGCGCACGAACGCGGTGAACGTCTCGTTGAGCTGCCGCTGCGACTCCGCGGCGATGGTGTCGAACACCAGCGAGGACTTGCCGGAGCCGGAGACCCCGGTGAACACGGTGATCCGACCCCGGGGGATCTCCAGGGAGACGTCCTTAAGATTGTTCTCGCGGGCCCGGACGATCGTGATCGGTTTCTGCTGCATGAACCCCGTCTTTCCGGCTCGGCATGGTCGGGTACATAGTATCGTACAACGTACGGTAGTAGTCTGTCGTCATTATGACCAAAGACCGAGGCAAATGGGCCAAATCCGACCCGACCCGCAGCCTGGCGCTGCTCTGGCGAACCAGGGAGCCCGCGCCCAGGGAGGGCAGGACCGAACTGAGCGTCGAGAAGATCACCAGGGCCGCCATCGGCATCGCCGACACTGAGGGCGTCGGCGCCCTGACCATGCGCCGGGTCAGCGAGGAACTGGGCGTCGGCACGATGTCGCCGTACACCTACGTCCCGGGCAAGGCCGAACTGATCGACCTGATGATGGACACGGTCTACGGCGAACTTCCCGGCATCGACCCGGCATCGGGCGACTGGCGGGACCGCCTCGAACGGGTCGCGTACAGCAACTGGGCGCTCTACCACGACCACCCGTGGCTCGCCTACGTGGAGACGAGCAGGCCGGTGCTCGGCCCCAACCTGCTGGCCAAGTACGAGCGCGAACTCACCGCATTGGCGGGCACCGGTCTGACCGACCTCGAACTGGACTCGGTGCTCACTCTGGTCCTGGGCCAGGTCCGCAACACCGCGCGGGCCGCGGCCGACGTGGTGGAGTTGCAGCGCAGCACCGGCATGACCGACGACCAGTGGTGGCAGGGGCAGGCCCCGTGGCTGGCCAAGTTCACCAGCCCCGGGGACCACCCCACCGCCGAGCGGGTCGGCAGCGCGGCGGGCGCGGAGCACCAGTCGTCCTACGATCCTGAACACGCCCTGCGCTTCGGCCTCGATCGGCTGCTCGACGGCGTCGCGGTGCTCGTCGCCCAGCGGCAGGCCGAGTACGCGGACAGTCCGGCGACCACAGACTGACGCCTTACGCCAGCCGCACGGCCACCTCGACGTTGCCGCGGATCGCCGCCGAGTACGGGCACGTCTGGTGGGCGGCGTCGGCCAGCCCCTTCGCCGTGTCCGCGGCCAGGCCGGGCAGCCGCACGGTCAGCGTCGCGGTGAGCGCGAAGCCCTCCCCGGTGCCGGTCAGTCCGACATCGGCGGTCACAGACGATCCTGTGACGGCCACGCCCTGGCTGTCCGCGATGTAGCGCAGGGCGCTGTGGAAGCACGCGGCGTAGCCCGCGGCGAACAGTTGCTCGGGGTTCGTCGCCGCCCCGCCGCTGCCGCCCAGGGCCTGCGGCGCGGCGAGTTTCACGTCGAGCAGACCGTCGGCGGAGCGGGCCTCGCCCTCGCGGCCGTCGCCGGTCGCGGTGGCGGAGGTGGAGTAGATCAGGGTCACTTCGGGCCTCCATCCGGGGCGCCGCCCGCCGAGCGCGGTGCAGGGTGCCACGCTCGGCGGACGGACATTTCGGGGGTCTCGGGGGTGGGTCAGCGCAGGCACTCGGCGGCGGCGTTGAGCGCGGCCACCACGGACGTCTCGAACGCGCCGCTGAAGTCGTCGGGGTCGATGTCGAGAGTGATGGAGGCGATCAGCCGCCGATGTCCGTCCAGAGTGGAGCCGACGAAGGTGGCGTAGCCGGGGATGCCGCCGCCGTGACCCCACAGGCTCAGACCGCAGTCGGTTTCCAGCGGCATGAATCCCAAGCCGTAGCCGTTGGACATCGGCAGCGGCACCCACTCCGGCGGCACGGTGGTCTTCATCTCGGCGAACTGGGCGGGAGCGAGCAGCTTGCCGTCCATCAGGGCGACCAGGAATGCGTCCAGGTCCGCTGTCGTGGCGATGATCGAGCCCGCCGAGCACGCCTCGGACGGGTTCATCTCGGTCACGTCGACCGACTCGCCCTTGATCTTCATGTAGCCGCGCGCGTGCGGGCCGTGGATGACCGGATCCTCACCGGGCAGCACGGTGTTCCGCAGGCCGAGCGGCTCCAGGATCCGCGTGCGGATCTCCTCCTCGTACGACTTGCCGGTGACGGCCTTGATCAGCAGTCCGAGCGCGATGTAGTTGGTGTTGGAGTACTCGAACTTGGTGCCGGGCTCGAAGTTCAGCGGCTTGGCGGCGGCCACGGCCACCAGTTCGGCGGCGTCGTAGTGGTTGTACCGGTCGCGCTGGAAGCGCTCGCCCGGGCGCTGGAAGGAGTCCGCGTGGTTGTAGAGGCCACTGGTGTGCTGGAGCATCTGGCGCACGGTGACCTTGTCGCCGTCGGGCAGCAGGTCCGGCAGGTAGGTCGCGATCGGGGCGTCCAGGTCGACCTTGCCCTCGGCGGTGAGCTGCAGCAGGACCACCGAGACGTACATCTTGGTGATGCAGGCGATGCGGAACCGGCCGTCGACGGGCACCGGCGCCGCGGCGCCGAACGCCTCGACGCCCGCCCGCGCGACGAAGGTGTCCTCGCCGACGGAGACGCGGAACTGCGCGCCCGCGGCGCCCAGCGGCAGCATGGCCTCGATCGCCTGCCTCAGCTTCGTGCGGAGCGGGTGGGCCGGGTCTAGCACCGGCGGCGCGATCTCGGTTGTGGACATCGGGGTGGGGCTCCAATCGTGTGGTTGGCGGATGGAAAGGGCGTGGCGGAACACGCCGCGGGGATCCCAGGCTTTGGCCGCGGCGAGGAGCCGCTCGTGGTTGTCGCCGAAGTACAAGTGCTGCCACGGCACACCCGAGGTGTTGGCCGTCCGGTCGGCGAGGTCGATGTCGGGGAAGTTGATGTGGCAGCCGTCGTTGCGCTCGTCCGGCACGGGCACGCCGCCGGTGGCGGCGTACACATCCCGATACAGCTCGCGCATCCAGTCAAGGCACGTCGCGTCGCCGTCGGACTCACGCCACGTCGCCAGGTACAGCGCGCGCAGCACCGAGTCGCGCTGGGGTACCGCGGTGGCCGCGGGTGGCACGGCGTTGATCGCGCAGCCGGTGGATTGCAGGGAGATCGAAGCGCTCTCGTACGGGCCGCCCGCGGCCAGGCGCTCGTACACGGTGTCGATCTGGGCGTCGGTGTAGGACTGGCGCAGGTAAGCCGACTTGACCTTGTGCCTGCCGCCGTCGCCGTCCTGCATCTTCGCGAGTTCGGCGATCGACGCGAGCCAGTGCTCGTTCGCCACCGGGGTGTCGATGGCGAAGGCGGCGACACCGCTGGTCATCTCCGCGACGGTGGCGGCCAGCCGGGCCTCGGCACCGGGCGAGTCGTCGAGAAGGCGCACGAAGAGGATCGCGGTCAGTCCCGAGTCGTCCTGCTCCTGTCGGGCGAGCAGCACCAGACCGGCGAACACGCCCGCGTGCGGGGAGCCCGGTGCGCTGTTGCGCTCGTGCCAGCGCCCGTAGCCGCCCACCAGGGCGCGGAACGCCTCGGGCGTCATCGCGTCGCGCGGGTACATGCGGCTCGTCGCCCACACGGTGCCGGGCGGCTGGGGGAGGACCTCGCCCGGCTCGTCGCCCTTCGCGTCGGCGGCGCGCAGCCAGTAGCGGGTGATCACCCCCAGGTTGCCGCCGCCCGCGCCGGTCAGTGCCCACCACAGCTCGTGGTTCGGATCGTCCGGCTCGCGGGTGGCCACCACAGCCCGCGTGGTTCCGTCGGCGTCGACCACGACGACCTCGACGGCGTGTACGTGGTCGACCGTGAGGCCGAAGCTCCGTGACATCGGGCCGTACCCGCCGCCGACGACGTGTCCGCCGACGGCGACCGTGGCGCTCGCTCCACACGGGACGGTCACGCCCCAGCGCTCATACAGCGCAGTGTGCAGATCCAGCAGGCGCGCCCCCGGCCCCACCGCGACCGCGGCGCGCTCGGCGTCCCACTCGACGGAGTCCAGCGCGGCGAGGTCCACCACGACGTCGACCCCGGCGGAGACGAAGCCCTCATAGCAGTGACCACCACTGCGCGCGGCCACCCGCCGATTCGCGGTTACGGCCGCCCGCACCGCCTCGACCACGTCCTCGGTCGACGCTGGCCGCACGAACAACTCGGGGTTCGGGGTGAACCTGGCGTTGTCCCCCCGCTTGGCGAGGTCCGCGTAGCGTGGGTCGTCCGCGGTAATGCCTGTCAGGTCAGCCATGTCCCGCCCTTTCCCGTGGTGAGCCGGACACCAGACTCCACCGCGCTACTCGCAACGCGGTGGAACGCGGATCGGGCCGAGGACTCGACCCGGGTTCGAGGTCGACGGGCCACTCTGACCAGGACGGACCGACCGGCCAGGACGGGGAGCACGTGGACACGACGACCTACAAGACAACCGTGGCGCAGGCGTTCGACGGCGCCGCCGCCACCTACGACCGGATGGGCGTGGAGTTCTTCACGCCGATGGGCGCCCGACTCGTCGAGCGGGTGGCGCCCGGCCCAGGGCAGCGGGTGCTCGACGTGGGCTGCGGCCTGGGCGCCTGCCTGTTCCCGGCGGCCGAGCGCGTCGGCAGCACGGGCGCGGTGCTGGGCATCGACATCGCCGAGGGCATGGTGGAGCGGGCCAACGCCGTGGCTGCCGAGCGCGGGCACACCACCGTCTCGGTGCGCGTCATGGACGGCGAGTACCCCGAGTTGCCCGCCCGTTCCTTCGACGTGGTGACCGGCAGCTACAGCCTGATCTTCCTGCCGGACGCCCCCGCCGCCCTGCCGCGCTACGCCGACCTGCTCGCCGACGGCGGCCGCATCGGCTTCACCAGTCCGGTCTTCACCGACGACACCTTCCCGTTCCTGCCGCCGGTGTTCACCGAGCTGATCCCGCGCTCCCTGCTGCGCAACCTGCCGCCGGAGTGGCAGCCCGAGGCGCTCAGCCGCCGCTTCAATGCCTGGCTGTCGGACCCTGCCGCGCTCGTCGACACCATGCGCGGCGCGGGGTTCACCGACGTCGAGGTGCGCGACGAGACCATCGACATGGTCGCCGAGAACGGCACCGCGTGGGTCGACTGGTCGCACACCCAGGGCATGCGGCTGTTGTGGCAGCACCTGCCCGAGCGGGAGTCCGCCGAACTCCGGGCCCGGCTGATCGCCGCCCTGGAAGCCATGCGCGACGGCACCGGACCACTGACCATCGAGGTGCCGGTCCGCTACGTCACCGCCGTCGTCGACCGGTGACGTCCGGCCTGAAACGCACCCCAGTTGCGCTTGGGGGAGCCCACCAGGGGTACACCCCTGTCCACGGTGGCCGCCGTCTCTCAGCCGGCCTCGCAGGCGCGGCCCAGGTTCAGCTCCCAGGCCCGGCGCAGCGCCCAGCCGTCGAGCGCGGCGCGCCAGCGGCTGTCATCGCCGCCGAGCAGGATGATCCGCCCGTTCCCACGGGGAACAGGCTCGCCGGTCAGCGGCTCGCGCACCGCCTCGTCCCACCGCACGGGCGTGCGGTGCGTCGCGGGCTCGGTTGCCCGCGTGCTCAGCACCAGCGCGTCCGGCCGCGCCGTGATCGCGCCCGGCGTCGTCGTCACCAGCACATCCGCACCCAGTTCGACGTCTGCCGCCGCGGCGATGTCCAGTCCGGTCCGCCGGGCCGCCACGGCCGCGAACTCCTCGGCTTCCTCACCAGATACCAGCACCCGGCTCAATCGGGGCAGTGCCTCGGTCAGCACCCGCAGGCACGCCCACGCCTGCGGCCCGGTGCCCCGCACGCCCAGCGTGCGTGCTGTTCCCGGCGCGAGGTAGCGCGCCACCAGCCCGCCCGGCAGCGCGATCCGCCAGCACTCCAGCGCGTCCGCGGCCAAGCGGGCCAGCACCGTCGCGTCATCCGGGGCGACGAGGGTGACCTCGGTCCGGTCCGCACCTGCGCGCCGCACCGCGAGCGGCGCGGGCACGTCCGCGGGCGCGATCACCAGGTCCTGGGCGAGTTGGAACGCGCCCTCCACAAAGACAGGGTCGTCGCCCACGGCGTCGAGGTCGTGACAGTCGAGCACAAACGGCACGGGATTTCCAGGCGGGCGAAGGAGTAAGACGGCGGGCAAAGGGTACCGGCTCGTGTCGGTGTCCCGATTGTCCCCAAGCGCACTGGAAAGCCGGCGGAAAGCCGCTGGAAGCGCCAGTGCGCGGCCCGGTCCAGTGCGATTCGAGCAGAGCGCTAGGCGGGGTCTGGAGCATTGCCGTGGCGGGCCGGACAAGGCCCAGGTGAGAGGTGGTCGGTGATGGCACCCCCGGTGTCAACCTCACGAGCGAAGTCAGGCGGCGACGGCATGGGAAGCAGGCGGCAGTGTCATCGAGGCCCACGAAGGGCGACCACTACCGGTCGTCACCCCGGCTTCCGCTTGGTTCCCGCCACGAAAGCCGTCCAGGTGCCCGCAAGGAAGAAGGTGCACCAGTGACCGCCGTCGCCGCCCACGGCGGGGCGTTGGGCGCAACCCCCTTCCTCGACATCCATGCCCCGGAGGTCCGGGACTTCGTCGAGCGCGCGACCCGGCCGGGCAGCACCCCCGCCCAGCAGGCCGTCGACCTGTACTACGCGGTGCGCGACGGAGTGCGGTACGAGGTCTACGGCGCCGATCTGTCCCGCGAGGGCCTGCGAGCCGGATCGGTGGCCGCTACCCGAACCGGGATGTGCGCGCACAAGTCTGTGCTGTTCGCCGCGGGCCTGCGGTCGCTGGGAATCCCCGCCCGGCTGCTCTTCGCCGATGTCCGCAACCACCTGACCTCACCTCGCCTGCGCGAGCTGATGGGCGGCGACGTGTTCCGCTACCACTGCTACACCACGCTTCGCCTGGACGGCCGCTGGATCCGGGCCACCCCGGTGTTCAACCGCAGCCTGTGCAGGCTCTTCGGCCTGACCCCGCTGGAGTTCGACGGCTCCGGCGACAGCGTGCACCACCCGTTCGACGGTGCGGGCCGCAGGCATATGGAGTTCCTGCGCGAACACGGCGAGTTCGATGACGTCCCGTACGACCGGATGATCGCCGACATGCGCGCGGCCTACCCGGGTCTGATCGACGCCGGGGGCCGGTTCGTCCGCGGCTCCCTGGCCCGCGACGCCGGGCGGGCCAGGTGACCAGCCCGCCAGGACTGTCCGTACGCGCGGCGGTCGACCGGACGCCGCTGACCGTCCACTCGCGACCGTTGGGGTGCACCGAGGTGGGTGCCGCCTACGCGGACGCGCACGCGGGTATCCCGGCGACGTCGCGGGACCAGTCGGAGCCGGTCGTGGAGTACACCGTCGCGGACGTGCCCTTGGCCCCGGTCCTGCTCGGCCTCTACGGCGACGAGCGGCGCGTGCGCGGATGGCTGCCCGGATACCCCGAGCACGTCACCCCCGACGCGGTCCGCGGCGTGCCCGCCGTCGCTCCGGTCGCGGGCGCCCGGGTCGCCGACCGGCGCCCGCCCGACCTCACGGCGCTGCCCGCTCTTCAGGTGACCTCCAGCGACGCAGGCCCGTACCTGACGATGGGATTGGTGCACGCCGAGGGCGCGCTGTCGGTACACCGGATGCTCGTGCTCGACGAGACGCGGTTGACCGTGTGGATGGTGCCCGGCCGCGGCCTCGCCGCCCGCCACGAGCGCGCGTTGCGCCGCGGGCGGCCGCTGCCGGTGTCGGTCAACATCGGTGCCCCGCCCGCCGCGGTCATCGCCTCGGCGGTCAACAGCCGCTTCCTGCCCCCTGGAACGTCCAAACTGGACCTGGCGGGCGGCCTCGCGGGCGCGCCGGTGACCCTGGCCCGCGCGGGTACCCAACCCGTCGACGTCCTCGCCGAGTCCGAGATCGTGCTGGAGGGCGAACTCGGCTGGGAGACCGCAGACGAGACCCTCGGCGAGTGGGTCGGCGGCTCCATGCCAGAGTTCCTCGGCTACGACGGCGGCGGCCGCGCGGACCTGCCGGTGCTCACCGTGACCGGGATGACCGTGCGCCCGGGCGCCCGCTACCAGGCGGTGATCGGGCCCGGCCGAGAACAGTCCGCCATCCTCGGCCTCGGCGGCGCGCTGTCGGTGGCCCTGTCCGCGAGCACCCCTGAGTGGGCCACGATCCGCGACCTGCACTTCGCGCCCGCGGGAGGCGGCATGGTCTTGCTCGCGGTGGCCGTCGCCAAGTCCACACCCGCGGACGACCACGCCCCTTCGGGGCTGGCCCGCGAGATCTTCGCCGCGCACCCGTTCGTCAAGCTGATCGTCTTCACCGACCCCGACGTCGACATCCGCGTCCCAGAAGACCTGTGGTGGGCGGTGACCACCAGAACCAACCTTGCCGCTGACTGTGTCACCGCCGACGGCCATCCGCCGGTGCCCATGCTCCCGTCCGAATCACCCGCCTGGCAACGCGAACGCCCCGGCACGGGCCGAACCTATATCGACGCCACAGTCCCGTTCCGAGTCGTCGCCCCGCGTTCGCTGCGCCATCGCACCCCGAGGAGGAACCTCCCGTGACCCCCCGCATCGTCGTCGGCGTCACCGGCGCCACCGGCGCCCCCCTGGCCGTCCGCGTCCTCCGCGCCCTGCGCGAGACCGGCGCCGAAACCCACCTCGTGCTGAGCCGCTGGGGCTGCGCCACGCTGAAGCTTGAAACCGGTCTCACCCCGGCCGACCTCGGCGCCTACGCCGACCACATCCACGCGGCAGGCGACCACACCGCCGCGATAGCCAGCGGCTCCTACCGCACCGACGGCATGATCGTCGTCCCGTGCAGCATGAAAACCCTCGCCGCCATTCGGATCGGCCACGGCGACGGCCTCATTGCCCGCGCCGCCGACGTCACGATCAAGGAGGGCCGCAAACTCGTCCTGGTCCCCCGAGAGTTCCCGTTGTCCGCGATCCACTTGGACAACATGCTCGCTTTGGCCAGGATGAATGTCGTCATCGCCCCGCCCGTCCCATCCTTCTACACCAACCCTTCCACCCTCGATGATGTCGTCACCCACGTGGCCGCGCGCATCCTCGATCAGTTCTCCTTGGACTTGCCCAACGTCCCCCGGTGGACCGGCCGCCCATACCCGCTGGCTACCCCGGCCTGAACCGGGCGCGGGCTACCCGCGGAGTGTCTCGGTTGCCGATCTCGACCGTGCGGCGGTCGCGCGTCCGTTCGGCGGGCCCGGGTGGTGACGATCCCCTGCGGCGCGGTCCCGGTGGACGGCGGCGCCCGCTGGCCCTACTGGACGCCGCCGAAAGCCCAGCAACACCCGGACACGCCCTAGCGCCGGGTCAGCGGGCCCAGTCGTGTCTCGTGGCGGTGGCGCCACAGCAGTCGAGCGACCCGTAGTGGGCCCGGGCGCTGCGCCATGGCCTCAAGCATTTCTTTGGTCCGACCTGGTGGTGTGATCACCCAGGTCGCCCGGGCATTGTTGGTGCCCGCGTTCCACATTCGGTGGGGTGTGCGGCGGGGGATGGTCAGTGTCTGGCCCGCGGTGAGGTCGCGCGGTGGGTTGCCGCCCACTTCCACCCTGAGTGTGCCCGCGGTGATCTCGAACCGTTCGTCCTGGCGCGGGTGCCAGTGTCGTGGCGGGGGCGAGCCGCCCGGTATCCAGGTCGCCTGGAGGTGAAGCGTGTCGATGTTGGAGTCGACCACTCGGACGGTTTGGACGGGTGAGAGTCTGATCTCACTCACCGGGGGTTCCGGGGGCCAGTACGTGTACCACGATCCCGTTGTCGATGCGGTGTGTGTCGAGCAGGTGCAGGTGTGTGGTGTCGATCAGGCTGTCGAGCAGTCGGTCGCCTTTGCCTGCGATCACGGGGAAGACCCACAGGTGTAGTTCGTCGAGCAGTCGGCTGCCCAGCAGGGTCTGGTCGAGTTCTCCGGTGCCGAACTTCAGCAGGTCGCCGCCTTGCTGGTTCTTGAGTGCGGTGATCGCCTGGGCTGTGTCGTCTGCCAGGCGGGTGGCGTTCCAGGTGAGGTCGGTGAGTGTGCGTGTCGCGACGTGCTTGGGCATTGCGTTGATCTTGTCGCTGTAGGAGTCTCCCGAGCGTTGTGGCCAGGCTTCGGCGAAGGCTTCGTAGGTCTGCCTGCCGAGCACCAGGGCGTCCGCGGTGGACATCAGGTGCTCGGCGTACTCCTGGTGTTGTGCGTCCCAGTACGGCATTCCCCACACCTGCGGGTCCCCGATCACGCCGTCCAGTGTCACGAACGTCGACTCGACGAGTTTTCTCATCATGACCGTCCTTCTCGATGGATGATTTACGAACACTGTTCGTTGTGAGACGATAGGAACGAACACCGTTCGAGTCAAGGGGGTGGGGTGTGCCACGCACCGCGGGCAGCGCCAAGCCCGCCATCACCCCCGAACGCATCGTCGACGCGGCGTTGGCCGTCATCGACGCCGACGGTTTCCGGGCGCTGAGCATGCGCACGGTCGCCGCCAGGCTGCACACCGGGCCTTCGTCGCTCTATGCCCACGTGCGTAACAAGCTCGAACTGCATCAGCTCGTGCTCACGCGGTTGTGGAGCGGGCTGGAGGTGCCGCGCCCGGACCGGCGCCGGTGGCGGCGTCAGTTGGTGCAGGTGTATGTCCGGCAGGCGGCTCTGTTCGGTCGCCACCCCGGCCTGGAGGGGGCCTACTTCGGTACGGCGCCGACCTCGCCGGAGTTCCTCGCCTTCGTCGAGGGCGTGTCCGCGCTCTACGAGGCGGGCGGCTTCCGCGGTGAGCGGCAGCGCGACATCGAGGCCACCCTGGAGGCGATGTCGGTCTCGTGGGGACTCCAACAGGCCGCGCTCGACCATCTGACCGAAACCTCCGGGCGCACCGACCAGCAGCGCTATGCCGACATCGTGGCGTCGCTGCGGGAGGTCGACCCCGAACGGTTCCCGCGCGTCGCGGCGACCGACTTGCACTCCTATCCCACCCGCGAACAACGCGCCGCGGCGTTCGAACGCCGACTGGACGCGGTCATCCGCGGCTTCGAGGCGAACCGGAAGTAGTGTGCCTCGACCGTCCCGCGGGTGGCCGCGATCCGGGGTCGCGTGCTCGTCGATGACCAACCCGAACGTCGTTACCGTCGAACTCGCTCGGCGCTGATCACCACCGCCGGCGGCCGGTTGAGTTGGCAGCGGCCGGGATGGGACAAGCCCGCATCGGATGCGAAGTGGGTGCACATCAACGCCCGCGTCGCCGTGCCCGTGGCCTGGAACGCGCACGCCGCGGACACACCACCACAGGCGTCTACGTGGCCGATCACCGCCCGCTCGTCGTTCGGATCTGGACCCGCTTGCGCGGCAACCCGCCACATGATCCTTTCCGACTCGGCGGGCGACGCTGTTGATCGATGCAGGCTCTCGTTGCCGGATAGCGCCGCCGAGGCATCGAGATTGCTGTGATACGGGTTGGATGCTCGGGCCGCTGTCACGTCGATCGTGGAACCACCGCCCGGCTGACTTTGGCCTGCCTGGTTTACGCCACTTGGGTGGTGGTCGCGGATTGTCATGTTGATGTGATGGAGAGCGACTAGACAGGAGGTCTGCGCCGGGCTCGTCTGGGGGTGGGGTGTGATGGGTGGGGGTGAGGGCTCTTTCGGTGGTGGTGGGCGGGATGGGGTGCCGTTTCAGCTTCCGGCTGTGCCGAGTGGGTTTGTCGCTCGGGAGCGGGAGTTGGCGGAGTTGGACGGGTTGCGGGGGTCGGTTGGGGTGGGTCTGGTGGTGGTGTGTGGGATCGCGGGGGTGGGGAAGACGTCGTTGGCGTTGCGGTGGTTGCACGGGTTGGGCGCGGGGTTCGGGGATGGTTGTTTGTTCGTGGATTTGACTGATGCGGGTACGGGTGAGCCGGTGTCGGCGTCGGTGGTGTTGGAGTGGTTTCTGGTGTCGTTGGGGGTGTCGGCGCGGCGGGTTCCGGTGGAGGCGGCGCGGCGGGCGGCGTTGTTTCGGTCGGTGACTGCGGGTCGGGCTTTGGTGGTGTTGTTGGACAACGCGGTGTCGGCGGCGCAGGTGCGGGCGTTGTTGCCCGCGGGTGCGGGCAGTGTGGTGGTGGTGACGAGTCGGTCACGGTTGTCGGGATTGGCGTTGGACGGGGCGCGGTGGGTGGATGTGGCGCCGTTGGGTGAGGGGGATGCGTTGCGGTTGTTCGGTTCGGTGGTGGGTGGGGATCGGGTCGGGGCGGAGGTGGACGCGGCGCGGTGGGTGGCGCGGTTGTGTGGTGGGTTGCCGCTGGCGTTGTCGGTGGTGGCGGCGCGGTTGGCGGCTCGGTCGCGGCGCACGTTCGCCAGGGAGGCGGGGGATTTGTGTGGTGAGGGTGATCGTCTGGCGGGGTTGACGTTGGACGCGGAGACCTCGGTGGAGGCGGTGTTGGAGGTGTCCTGCGCGGGGTTGGGTGGGGCGGCGGCGGAAGTGTTTTGTTGCTGTGCTTGGCATCCGGGGCGCGAGTTCGGTGCGGAGGTCGTCGCGGCGGCGGTGGGTCGGCCGTCGGATCGGGTGGTTCGGGGGTTGGACGGGTTGGTGGAGGCCGGGATGGTGACCGAGTCGGCGGTGGATCGGTTCACTGTCCACGATTTGGTCCGGTTGCATGCTCGCGGCAGGTATGCCGAGGACGGTGAGCGGGTGCAGCGGCGGATGGTGCGGTGGTATCTCGATCGGGTGGTGGCCGCCGATGTGGTGATTCATCCGTTGCGGCCGCGGTTGGGGCCGCGCTACGCGGAGGTGGATGTGTCGGTGTTCGCGGACGCGGGGGCGGCGTTGGCGTGGTTGGCGGCGGAGCGGGCGAATGTGCGGGCGGCGTTGGAGACCGCGGCGGCTCGGTGGTGGGACGAGTTGGTGTGGCAGTTCTGTGAGGCGTTGTGGGGTTTCTTCCTGCATACCCGCCGGTACGGCGAGTGGATCGATCTGCAGCGGATCGGGATCGCCAGCGCGCGGCGGTGCGGTGATCGGCGGGCCGAGGCGCTGGTGCGGGTGCAGTTGGGGTACGCCTATGTCAGGACGGGTCGCCATGAGGAGGCGGTGGAGCAGCACACGATCTCGCGGGACCTGGCTCGGGCCGAGGGGGATGTGCGGGCCGAGGCGACCGCGTTGGAGCAGTTGGGCCTGGCGGCCCGGGGTGGTAGCGCGGAGTTCTTCGAGCAGGCCAGGGATCTGCATGAGCGGGTGGGCAATGACCGCGGGGTGGCGTTGTGTCGCAGGCGGATCGGGGAGGTGTTGGCCGAGGCGGGTCGCCTCGACGAGGCGGTGGTGGAGTTCGCGGCGGCGGCGGAGGTGATGGCGCGACTGGAGGACCCCACGCAGCACGCGCGGGCGGTGACGATGCTGGGTGCCGCGCACCTGCGCGCCGAGCGTCCCGAGCACGCCACCCGCGTGCTGCGGGCGGCCCTCGATGCCATGCGGGCGTTCGGTTCGCCCTACTACCAGGCCGAGATCCTCGCCCTGCTCGGCGATGCCACCGAGCAGGGCGGGGATCGGGCCTCGGCGCTGCGGTGCTGGGCCGAGGCGGCCGAGTTGTACGAGCGGGTGGGGGACGGCAAGGCCGACCTCATGCGGTCGCGGCCCGTGCCGCCGCCAGATGGTCCACATAGGACATGACGGCGAGGGTGATCGCCCGGTTCCGGTCGTCGATACCCGGTGGGACAAGGATGTCCGCCACCGCGCGCCACGCCGGTGCGGCATGCGCTTCGGCGACGAGCACGTCGCCCGCGGGGACATGTCCTGCCCAGGTGACCGTGTGGACGCCGAGGGCCCGGGTTCGGATGTGCAGGGTGATCGGCACGAGGTTCGCCCCTCACCACGAGATCGGCAGCGCGGCGGGGACCGGTGTGACCGAGGCGGGCCACGACGGCTCGGGCAGGTCGAGCAGCCGGTACATCGCCGCGCGCAGTACCTGGTGGGTCCGGCCGGGGCGCGAGGAGATGGCCGCGCGCAGCCGGGAGGCGCGGCGGAAGGGGCCGACCGCGGCCAGTTGGGGCCGCAGGGGCCGGGTGTGGTCCAGCCGCGGCGCGGTTCGTCCCATGACGTGTGCGACGCTGCCCGGCCGGATGTTGTCCTCGGGGAACGCGGCCAGGCACGTCCTGGTGCCCAGGGCCGCCGCGTAGACGCTGGTCGAGCCGTGATCGCCGAGCACGAGGTCGGCGGCGACCATCGCGGCCTGCCAGCCCCGCTCCGGTGGGATGACCAGCAGTCCTCGCTCGATCGCCCGCGCGAGCCAGGCGCGCACCTGCCAGGCGCCGTGTACCGCCCACACGTTCGGGTGCAGCACCGCCGCGACCCGGGTGTCGTCGTGCCCGATCTCGCGCAGCAGCCGCTCGTAGAGTTCGGGGTGTGTGCCGAAGGTGGACTCCGGTGACCAGGTCGAGCTGATCGTGATCAGGTCCGTGCCCGCACCCACGCCCAGCGCCTCGCGGTACCGGGCGCGGAACGGGACGCTCGCGAGCAGCCGGTCGAGGCAGATGTCGCCCGCGACCACGGCCACCGATGCCGCTTCCGGGCAGGTCCGGCGTACGAGGCCCAACTCCGACTCGGTCGGCAGGGCGATCACGGCGGGAATGACCCGGCCGCGGCGGGTGAGCAATTCCCGGTCCACACCGGTCGTCGGCACGGCCGCGGCGACCATTCGACTGCGCAGCCGCGATTTCGCCGCACCCGCACCGTGCGGAAGCAAGAGCAGATTCCCGTGCATTCGCTCGATGCAATCGTGGTCGGCGCTCAGGACCAGATCCCATTCCTGCCGGAATGCTTGATCCCACGGCACCACGAGCGCCCCGCAACGACGCGCGAACCCGTCCAGACCGTGCCAGCCGTCCTCGGTCCGCGGGACCGTGAACACCACCTGGACGCGGTGATCACCGTCGAGCAACGGGACCAGATCCAACAGCCTGGTACCCGCGGTCATGGTCGGTACCAACACAAGCACCGTCCGAAAGCCGGTCATTGTGACCCGGCGGGCGGCATCCACCCCGAACGGTCCCCGCACCCACGAAGTCGTGTCCATCTCGCTCCCCTCACCCCCCCGGAACACGGTGCACCGGCGACTGGACAAGCCTGCGGGACACCCCTGGACGAAACACTTTCCGCGCGCGGGCCAACCGGCTCTCCGGTATGCGGAGCGTCGGTTATCCGGCCACCGGAAAACGCCGCGCCCTGCGGACGGACTTTCAGCGGACTTTCAGTTCACAGGTCATCTCGCTGTCGCTACACTTGGTCGATTACGTGCCGTCGCATCGATGTGCCTCTCGGTAGTTCACGGGGATGGCGGCTCAGCTTTGGGGGTGAAGCTGGTGGACGTCGAGTTCGGAATCCTGGGAACCACCGCGCTGAGGCTGGGCGGTCACCTGCGCGAGGATTGGGGGCCGCCGCGACACCGTGCCCTGCTCGCCGTGCTGCTCGTCCACCCGAACCGGCCCGTTCCGGTGGACGTGATCCTGGACTGGGTGTGGCCGCCGGACAAGACGCCGGACCGGCCGGGCGCGACGCTGCACACGTACACGGCGAAGATCAGGGCCACGGTCACCCGACTGCAGTTGCCCGCGGTCCTGCGCGGTCACCGCGGTACCCTGCGCCTGGACGTGGACCGAGACCTGGTCGACCTGCACCGGTTCCGCAGGCTGCTGTCCGAGGCTCGGGCGCACCAGGGCGACAACGACCCCGCGGCGGCGGCGGTCCACGCCCGTGAGGCCCTCGACCTGTCGCGCGGCCGGTTGCTTGAGGACGTGGACACCCTGCGGGCCCGGTCCTGGCGGACGCACTTCGAACGCGACGAGCTGATCGCCGCGCACAAGATCCTGCTGACCGCGCTCCTCGATCTCGGCCACGGCGACGACGTCCTGGTCCGCCTCGCCGAACTCCAATCCGACCACCCCCATGACCTGGCGCTCGCCAAACTCCGCGTCTCGGCCCTGTACAGCCTCCAGCGGGACAACGAAGCCGTCGCCTACTACCTGTCGACGCGCAACGAGTTGCGGGCCGACGGACAGGACCAGGCGGCCGAGTACCTGAAACAGCACTACGACGGCGTGCGGGCGCGGGGGGCGGGTGTCAGCGCGCCGCGGGTCTCGACACCGACCCGTCGCCACCCTCGGCAACTTCCCCACGACATCGTCGACTTCGTCGGCCGTGAACGGCTGCTCGCCGAACTCGACGCCGCGACGCTCACCGCGGCGGGCCTGCCGTCGCGCGGTGTCGTGATCCTCGACGGCATGCCCGGAGTCGGGAAGACGGCGTTGACCGTCCACTGGGGACACAGGTGCCGGTCCCGGTTCCCTGGCGGGGAATTGTTCGTCAACCTCAACGGTTTCGCGGACGGGCCGAAGGTCGAGACCGCCGCCGTCGTGGACGACTTCCTGTTGGCGCTGGATCATCAGCTGGACGAGGCGATGACCCCGCGGGCCCGCGAGGTCCTGCTCGGACACCTGCTCGCCGAGAACCACACGCTGATCGTCTTGGACAACGCACTGGACACCGCGCACGTCAAAGACCTGATCCCGTTGCTGTGCAACAGTTTGGTCATCGTCACGAGCAGGCGTCGGCTCACCACGCTGAGCGCGATGACCGGCGCCCGCCGAGTCCGGGTGACACCGATGTCCACTGCCGAGTCCGCGACCCTGCTCGCGACCCGGGTCCGCGGCCGAACCAGGTTCACCGCCGGTGCCGACGAGGGCCTGGCCGATCTGTGCGGCGGACTGCCCCTCGTGATCACCGTGCTGGCCGAGCACATCGCGGGTCACCACGACGCCTGGACCGCGGCGCACTCCGCCCGACTGGGTACCGCCCAGGTGCTCGAACTCGACGACGACGGCGACGGAACCGCGTCCCCGTACCGGTTCTTTCACTCGTCCTACACGGCATTGTCCACAGTGGAGCAACGACTGTTCCGGCTGTTGGCCGCGGTCCATCCTGGCCCGGACTTCGGCGTGGACGTGGCGGCCGCCCACGACGGTCGCGCCGCGGGCGAGACGCGCGGCGCGTTGGCCGCGCTGGTGGGCGCCAACCTCGTGGACCGTGCCGACGAGGCGGACCGCTACCGATTCCATGACCTGATCCGGGAATTCGCCGCACACCGCGCCCACGCCGACGAGAGCCCGGACGCACTCCGCGACGCCGAACGCAGGATGTTGGGCTACTACCTGTCGTCCGCGGCGAACGCCGACCGGACGCTGTACCCGAACCACCTGAGCGCGCCGCCGCTGGCGGTGGAATCCGCGGTCCGACCGCTGACCTTCGCCGCCGCGGCGCCCGCGAATGCCTGGTTCGCGACCGAGCGGCGAAACCTCACCGCCGCGCTGCACTTCGCCGCCCGCAACGGCCACCACGACTACGCCTGGCGCGTGGCGCACGCCATCTGGGTGTTCCTCGACCGCCACGGCTACCAGGAGGAGTCCCGCCTGGTCGGCGAGGTCGCGGTGTCCTCCGCGCGGGCGGACGGGGACGCCGAGGCCGAGGCGTCGTCCCAGGTCGAACTCGGGCAGACCTACCTCGCCATGGGCAGACTCGACGACGCGCAGAGGTGCCTGCGGGCAGGGTTGCGCTACGTGCGCGAGACGAACAACGACCCCGGCACGATCGCCACGCTCTACCACCTCGGCAGGCTCGCGGTGCTGCGCGGCGACCATCAGGACGGGATCAGCCTGTTCACCCAGTGCCTGGACGTGGCCAGGGCCGCGGGCCATGACGAAGCGCTCTGCTGGGCTCATCGACGCCTGGGTGACGCGCTGCGCGCGACCGCGCGAACCAACGAGGCGCTGATCCACCTGCACCAGGCGCACGCGCTCGCCGAGAAGACCGGCAACCAGTCCGGGCTGGCCGGTGCCCTGGCGGGAATCGGCGCGGTGTACCGCGACCTCGGGTCCTACGACGTCGCCGCGGGCTACTGCGATCAGGCGCTCGCGATCGTGCGCGGCATCCCCGACCTGCCGCTGGTCGCGGAAATCTCCCTCGCACTGGCCGAGGTCAACCAGGACCGAGGCGCACTCGGCCCCGCCGAGTCCCTCGCCCGGCGCGCGGCAGCACTGGCCGAGCAGATCCACAACATCCCGCTGCACGCCAAAACCCTCGAACTGCTCGGTGCGATCCTCTGGGCACAGGGCGAACCCCAGCGGGCCGCGGACACCTGGCGACAGGCCGTCGACCGCTACGACCTGCTGCGGGACCCGCGGGCCTACCTCGTGCGGGAACGGGTGGCCGAGGTGTTCGCCACCGACACCGCGCCTCGCTCGCGCACCACACCGAATGTTCAACATCCCCGCGCTCGCCACACGTCCGAGTGACGCCCGATTGGTCCAATCGGGCTAACTTTCCTACCCTCAATGGAGTACGGGCGTCCTCTGTGGCCTGAACGTGCAGGTCGGGACGTTCAGTGCCGCGACGGAAACGAGTTCCGCTGCGCGCGTCAGTTTGACGGCTTCGGCGGGACGCTGCACGCTGTCGCCGTTCGCTGAGCCACGATGCACCTCGCACCGGCGCCGCCCGCGAACCCCGTGCGTCGAAAGGAAATTCTCAGTTGTCGAACGTGACCGTCAGGGCGCTCGGCGTCTCGATCCTGGTCAGTGCGGTGCTCGTCGCCGGACCCACCGCGTCGGCCGATGACCACTCGACCGATGTCCACTGTGTCATAGACGTGGCGAGCAAAGAGGAAGGCGAGCGGTCAGCGCAGTGGTGGCGAATCCACGACGCGACCTGGTTCGTCGGCGAGTGGATCAGCTACGTCGGTCGGGAGTCGAGTTCCGGGGTGAACTCGACCAGCATGTGCAGCATCGCGGAGCGCGACAGGCCGCAGAACGCGGCCATCTCGTGGATCACCACGGGGTCGAGCCGGGCCACGCCCGTTCCGTCGGCGTCGTCGTCGAGCCGGTGGCGCGCCCACGCGCGCAGTGGTTCCAGTTCGGTCCGCCGGTCCCGCGCGACCGCGCGGAGATCGACGCGGAGCTCGACCCGGTGCAGATCCACCGCGGCGCGCTGGAGCGCCAAGGACAGCAGCTCGGCCGCGGGCACACCGAGTGCGCGGCAAATTTCCACCAGTCGGGCCACCGTGCAGTGCCGAACGCCCTGTTCGTAGGTCGCGAGGGTCTGCACATGGATGTCGGAGGGCAGCTTCGCGACCAGATCGGACCTCGTCCACCCGGCCGCGTCCCGCGCTCGGCGCAGTTCGTGCCCGACCGCGCGCGCTATGTCGTCGGGCCTCGGAACGGGCTCGCTCACGTCCACTGTCGACACACCTCCCACGCGCCGGATCGGTACCTCCCCGAACCTCCTGCCGACGGATGACGCACTGGATCTCCGCTGCGTGCCTTCACCTCACCACCACCTTGCCCGCGCGAACGCTGGTGGGATGCCGCCGTTGTGGTGAACCTTCTCACCCGCGCCCGGTACCCGCAGGGCAAACTGACCATTACACACCAAGGAGTTCACAGTTTTCACTCCGTCGGGACGGCGTGGCGCCGAAGGGTCATCCGGTGTTGGTCGTCACCAGCAGCGGTACGAGTTGTTCCTCGGCGGTGAGCGATCCGTGGTGGCCGGTGAACCCGCTCACCCCGGGCTCGGCCACGGTGCGGACCACGGCCAGCGAACCGCGCCCGGCGACGACCAGGTCCCCGATCCTGGGCCGCACGTGCCCGGCGACCCGGGGGCCGAACCACCCGGCGGCGATCGCCTCGTCGCGGGTGGCGATCCAGGCGCGGTCGCCGAGGGTCTCGGTCCAGGTGGCTCGGACGTCGGCCAGGGCGCCGGGGGCGGTGTAGACGTGGCGGACGCGGGCTTCGCCGCCGAGCAGTCGGACCCCGTCCCGCAGGGTGTCGTGGGTGTCGAAGTCGACTCGGTCGGGGTCGGTCACGGTGACCATGCCGTGGTCGGCGGTCACCGCGAGCGTGCCGCCTCGCGGCAGGTTCTCGGCGATGGCCGCGGCGAGGTGGTCGACGAAGGCGAGTTGTCGTCGCCAGGGGTCGGTTCCTGGGCCGTAGAGGTGGCCGATCGAGTCCAGGTCGGCGTGGTAGGTGTAGCAGCAGACCCGGTCTCGTTCGCGCAACGCGTCCAGGGTGCGGCTGAGCAGGTCGCCGAGTGCGTACACGCCGCGGAACCGGCCGCCGCGCAGGACCGCGCGGGACAGGCCGCTGCCCTCCTGCTCCTGGGGCACGACCAGGCGCACCGCCACCCCGGCGTCGGTGGCGCGCTCGAACGCCGTCGGGTGCGGCTGCACCTGCTCGGGTACGAGCACCGACCGCAGATCCACCTGCTCGGCGACGCCGTGGCGGTGCCACCGCAGGGCGTTGAGCAACTCGTCGCCCGCGGCGAAGGTGTATCCGACCAGGCCGTGCTCGCCCGCGGGCAGCCCCGTGCCGAGTGCGGCGATGCTGGTCGCGGTGGTGGCGGGGAACCCGGCGGTGATCGGCGTACTGTCCGCCGCGAGCGCGGCGAGAAACGGGGCGTCGGCCCGGTGTTCGTCCAACAGGTGCCAGCCAAGGCCGTCCACCAGCAGCAGGCACACCCTGGACGCGCAGTCGAGGCCGAGCACGTCCACCATCCCCGGCACACCCAGCCCCGCCAGCAGCGACGGGACCACATCGGCCAGCGAGCCTGCCCCATACCGGGGCACCAACGGATCCATGGCTCGATCTTAGGTGTGACGGGCCCGGCGCTGTGCGCGCCGGGCCCGTCCTCTGTCTACTGTGGACTACAGGGTGAGGGTCCAGGTGTCGAGGGTGCCGACATCCTGGGTGGCCGTGTCTTGCACGCGCAACGTCCAGGTCCCGTTGCGGTTCTCGCTGGCGAGGTTGACGGTGTAGGTCCGATCGATGTTGTCGGTACTGCCGCCTGCCTTGTTGTGCAGGATGTACGCGCTGCCGTCCGGCGCGATCAGGGACACGACCAGGTCGCCGATGTAGGTGTGTCTGATGTGGACTTCCACTGTGGACGTCGCCGACGCGGTGCCGG